>DATHGD010000101.1:0-14303 GCA_035317765.1 Saccharimonadales bacterium (SeqCode)
CAGAAAATAAAGTAGTTATAGCCGAACAGTTTCGCCCCGGTCCCGAAAGAATAGTTCAGGATTTACCGGGTGGCGGCATAAACCCAGGCGAAGATCCACAGTTGGCGGTAATGCGTGAATTGCGCGAAGAGACTGGATATACTAGTACAGAGGTTGAAGCATTAGGGCTTGTGTATAAAGACGCATATACTAACGCTTCTTGGCACTTTTATTTGGCAAAAAACTGTGAAGCAGCTCATGACCAAGAACTCGACAATGGAGAGTTTGTGAACGTGAAGCTCATTAGTATCGATGAACTTTTTTATAATGCACACAATGGAAAAATGACTGATGTCTCGGCTGTTTTTTTAGCACATGACCAACTAAGGAAAATCCAGAAAGAAGGAGCGTAACATGAAACAACCAACCAAAGCGATTATTTGTGCCGCTGGTCTTGGTACACGGTTTTTGCCTCAAACTAAGGCAATGCCAAAAGAAATGCTGCCTATTATTGACCGTCCGGTTATTCAGCTGATTGTTGAAGAAGCCGTAGCGGCGGGTGTCACCGAAATTATTATTGTAACGGGCAGCACTAAACGCGCGATTGAAGACCATTTTGACCGTAGCGATGAACTCGAGGCGGAGCTTCGCGAAAAGGGCAAAGCCGATAAGGCTGATCAAATTAAGGCTATTGCCGAACTGGCAAACTTTATTTACATTCGCCAAAAAGGCACGCCTAAGGGCAACGCGCGTCCTATTTTGAATGCCCAGCATCTTATTGACGATGACGAACCGTTTTTTGTGTTTTTTGCCGATGACTTTTTTCGAAGCAGCGTGCCTCGAGCAGTTCAGCTAAAACAGGCCTACGAACGCACTGGAAAATCGGTTATATCGCTCATTGAAGTCGATAAAAAAGACGCCGACAAATATGGCATGGCGGCCATTGGCGAAGATCTTGGGCAGCGAACATTTAAGCTGAACCAACTGGTTGAAAAGCCTGGCGAAGCTAACACGCCAAGTAATTTTGCCTCGGTTGGTGGGTACCTTTTGACACCCGACATTTTACCTATCATTGCCAAAGAAAAGGCCGATAGGAACGGTGAAATTACCTTGGCGGACAGCATTAACGAGCTTGCACAGACAAATGGCGTGTACGGCCAGTTTATTGAAGGTACCTGGCATGATACGGGTGATCAACTTAAGTACCTCAAGGCTGTAGTAGATGTAGCTCTTGAGAGTGATATTTATGGCGTTGCATTTGCCGATTATTTGAAAAATCGATTACAATAGAAGTACAACAACTCTAATACTAAGGAGGAAAAGTTATGGGTTGGATCGGATGGATTGTACTGGGTGCACTCGCCGGATGGATCGCAAAAATGATCACTAAGGAAGAAGGCGGCCTGCTTAAAAACATTATCTTGGGTATTATCGGTGGTGTCGTTGGTGGTGGAATCGTACAGATTCTAGGGGGCAGCGGCGTAAACGGATTCAATATCTATAGTTTCATTGTGGCTGTACTGGGCGCTATTTTGGTAATTTACATTGCCCGTACAATTAAGAAGTAGTGGTATAGTAAAACCAGATACGTGCTGGCCACCTGCGCGGATAATTAACATAACAAAAGGACACGCATATGGATTGGGCGCAAATACTGGTAATTATACTGTCGATATTTCTTGCGATATTTTTACTACTCGCGATTATATTGACTGTCATGCTGATTAAGCTATCTCATCAAATTAAAACGGTAACCGATTCGGCGCAGCGCACAGCTGATCATATTGAAAAGGCTGTTTCGGGAATCACCCGGCTGACCTCTCCTGGTCTTCTTATTAAAGAACTTACTAAACTGTTCAAGAAGTTTAAAAAACGATCATAAAAGGAGGTTTGACATGTCGAAGGGAAAATTTGCAATTGGAGCTCTCATTGGTGCGGCTGCAGGGGTTGTAGCCGGACTACTAACGGCACCAAAGTCTGGCAAGCAGACTCGTGCCGATATAAAAGACAAAGCTGCCGAACTGAAGCAGGAAGCCGCAATGCGTGCAGATGAGGCTAGGCTTCGTTCGAGCGAAATTGCCGGCGATGCAAAAGAAAAGGTGAAGGAATACAAAGAACGCGGCGAGCGTTCTCTTGAAGATGCCAAGAAAAATATTCAAGATAAGAAGTAATTATGGTAAAAAAAGCAGTTAAAAAAGCTAAAGAAGACAACGAGCGCGGTGCGCGCCAAAGCCTGATTGAAGATCTTTTTTACGACTTCAACCAAACGCGCAGTGAAGTATATAAGATGAATTTTGTCCGCGGAATCTTTTTTGGCCTCGGTAGCGTACTAGGTGGAACGATACTGATTGCCCTGTTTGCATGGCTACTGAGCTTGTTTGTCGGCGTTCCGTGGATTGGGCAGCCCATTCAACAAGTGCAGCAGTCGATTCAGGGTGAAAAAAAGAACTAATCGTTGCAAGCAAAAGCTTATATGAGGGAACCTTTTTATAAAAAAATGCTCTATGGTAGCGGCCGAGGGCTCTACCTCGCATGTCTTCCGGGGTTATTTCTTCTGAATAAGATTAATTCCAAAGAAAGAACGCGCGGAGTTATTAATAATCGAAACGAGATATTGCTTGTGAGAAACTGGTTTGGAAGACAACAATGGACACTTCCTGGCGGTGGAAAGCAAGGGGGAGAGACAGATGAACAGACGCTACAGCGTGAGATCCGTGAAGAGACCGGGATTATAATTTCTGGTGGAGACTTTAGAAGACTCGGTACCGTTATTTATCATGAATTGATTTCTCCTTTGGTTTTTACATGTTATTACAAAAAAATAACTGAGGCGAAAGAAGTGAAGTCTATCAGCCCGGAACTAATAGACGCAAGATGGTATCCTCTGAAAAACTTACCGCAAAACATGAGCCAAGTTGTTAACGTATCGCTCAAGATACTGTAAAGAGTGACGCTACGCATGCTCGCTGCAGACACTAATGCAAGCTTGTTTATTTTTACTACAGACAAAGTCTATATATTTTCGCTATACTATAAAGAGCTATGGGGGTAGAAATTAAAGAAAAAGTTGCACCACACGTGCAGCTGAAGGCATCTGATTATGTGCACTTGCATAATCACACGCATCACAGTGTTCTCGATGGATTAAGTAAGATCCCCGAGCTTGTTGATCTTGTAAAAGGTTTGGGCATGGAAGCGGTAGCTATGACCGACCATGGCACGATGTCGGGAACGATTGATTTTTATAAGGCCGCCAAAGACGCCGGGATTAAGCCGATTATTGGTATGGAAGCCTACGTTGCTGCCCGGGGTCGCCACGATAGAGACCCGCAAAAAGATAAAGCGCGGCATCATCTTATTATTCTTGCAATGAATGACACGGGCTATAAAAACTTGATGCAACTCTCGACTAAAGCCAACCTTGAGGGAATGTACTACAAGCCCAGGATCGACCATGAAATCCTTGAAGAGTTTAATGAAGGGCTTATTATACTGTCTGCCTGTGCCAGCGGCGAGGTGGGCAGTTTACTTCGTGATGATGACTACGAAAAGGCTAAAGAAGTAGCAAGTTGGTATAAATCTGTTTTTGGAGACCGCTACTACCTAGAGCTGCAAGATCACGGACATCCTGATAACCCTTCAAAATGGGACGTGCAGGTTAAGATTAACGAATACCTAGCCAAGCTGTCTGAAGAACTTGCCATTCCTTGTGTCGTAACGGGCGACGGCCACTATTTGTCGCATGACGACAGTGATGCGCATGAAATTTTACTATGTGTGGGAACGGGCGCCTTTCTTTCAGACGAAAAGCGTATGAGCTTGAAAGATTTTGACCTTCACGTAGCAGACCCGGTAGATATCATTAAGCGCTGGAGCAACACAAATCCTGAGGCGGTTGCTAATAGCCGCCGCATTGCAGACCGCTGCAACGTTGAGATAGAACTTGGCGGCATTCTTATTCCAAAATTCCCCGTTCCAAGTGGCGAAAATGAAAAGAGTTACCTTGATAAGTTGGTGTACCGCGGTCTTGCGGTACGCTATGGAGAGGTGACTGTTGAAGGGGCGGATAAAATGGACCCTGATGAGGTTCGGCCTACGTTGTCCGATGAAGTACGTGAGCGCCTAGATATGGAACTTGGCGTGCTCGATAAAATGGGCTATAACGGCTACTTTTTGATTGTGCAAGACTTTATTAACTGGGGCAAGGCCCAAGGGATTATTTTTGGCCCTGGTCGTGGGTCGGCCGCCGGCTCTATTATTGCCTATGCGCTCAATATTACCGACCTTGACCCGCTTAAGTATGACCTTCTGTTTGAGCGATTTTTAAACCCCGACCGTATTAGTATGCCCGACATCGACATCGATATTCAGGATACGCGGCGCGATGAAGTGATTCAGTACTGTTCGGAAAAATACGGTGCCTCGCGTGTGGCCAATATTGTAACATTTGGCAAAATGGCGGCACGCGCGGCGGTACGCGATGTGGCCCGAGTATTGCAAGTACCGTATGCTGAGGCCGATCGCTTTTCGAAGATGATTCCACCGCCGCAACAAGGACGTCACATCCCACTGAAAGTAAGTATTAAAGAAGACCCCGATCTTAAAAAAGAATACGAAACCAACCCTACGGCAAAGCTGGTGTTTGATTACGCCGTGCGCCTTGAAGGGACAATTCGTTCGCATGGAGTGCACGCAGCCGGTGTGGTGATTGCACCGGACGACATTGTAAAGTATGCACCCCTGGAAATGGCACAAAAGGGCGTAGTCTCAACGCAATATCCAATGGGCCCGGTTGAAGAGCTTGGGCTGCTAAAAATGGACTTTTTAGGCCTGTCTAACCTGACGATTATTAACAATGCGCTTCGTATTATTAAAAAAGTATACAAAGATGATATTGATCTTTCGAAGATTCCGCTGGACGACCAAAAAACCTACGAATTGTTTCAGCGTGGTGACACCACAGGTGTGTTTCAGCTAGAATCTGCCGGCATGAAACGGTATTTACGCGAACTAAAGCCTACTGTGTTTGAGGATATTATTGCCATGGTGGCTCTGTATCGTCCGGGGCCAATGCAGTTTATTGACAGCTTTATTAAGCGTAAACATGGGCAGGAGGAGATTACGTACCTGCATAAAGGCATGGAAAATTCGCTTAAAAGTACCTATGGTATTTTGGTGTACCAAGAGCAGTTTATGCAGATTTCTAAGGAATGGTGCGGGTTTACCGGCGGTCAGGCCGATACGCTTCGAAAAGCAGTAGGTAAGAAAAAGATCGACCTTATGCGCAAGGTAAAAGTTGATTTCGTCAATGGCGCCATGAGTGTCAGCGGTGCCAAAAAGGAAGTGGCTGAAAAGTTTTGGGATCAGCTGGAAGAGTTTGCCAATTACTGTTTCAACAAGTCACACGCGGCGTGTTATGGCCTTATTTCGTACTGGACAGCTTACTTAAAGGCACATTACCCGGACGCTTTTATGGCCGCGCTTATGACGAGTGACCAAGACGACATTGATCGCCTGGCGATTGAAATTACCGAATGCAAGCACATGGGTATTAAAGTGTTGTCGCCAAATGTAAATGAGTCGTTTGTGGAGTTTGCAATTGTGCCTGGTAAAAGCGAAATTCGCTTCGGTATGGCGGCAATTAAGGGTGTGGGCGTTGCTGCAGTCGAAGAAGTGCTTCGTGCCCGTGAGGATGGAAAGTTTATTAGCATTGAAGATTTTGCCAAACGGGTAAGTACGGGCAGGTTTAATAAAAAAGCTTGGGACTCGCTTATAAAATCGGGTGGGTTTGATGAGTTTGGCGAGAGGTCCGATTTACTGTATAACCTTGAAACCGTCCAGGCGTTTGCCAGCAAAATCCAAAAAGAAGCTTTAAGCGGCCAAACTGATTTGTTTGGTGGTATCAGTGAAATGGCGAGTATTCAGCCAACGATAACCTTGCAAACAGCGCCGGTGAAATACACTGAAAAAGAGCGACTGACGTGGGAGCGCGAATTGCTGGGTTTGTATATTAGTGCCCACCCGCTCGATAATTACGATGCTTATTTTGACGAGCAAACCATTCCGCTGACTCGAATGACAAAAGACATTGACGGCAAAAAAATAACGATCGGCGGCCTGGTTAATACCGTGCGAACAATCATTACCAAATCGGGAACGAAAATGGCCTTTGTAGGTATTG
The DNA here is from genome assembly GCA_035317765.1 of Saccharimonadales bacterium (SeqCode). Lineage (GTDB taxonomy): Bacteria > Patescibacteriota > Saccharimonadia > Saccharimonadales > Saccharimonadaceae > DATHGD01. The sequence continues at coordinate 6,161 of DATHGD010000101.1, forward strand.
AAGATAAAACGGGTGAGGGCGAAGTGATTGTTTTTCCTAATTTGTACGAGCAAGTTGGGGCGAAGCTGGTTCAGGATGCGGTTATTCGCATAACAGGTAAAGCCAGCGCGCGCGATCGCGATGGTAACTTAGGCGAAGAAGCCAAGATGATTGCCGATGAAATTGTCGAAGTAACCGATGAAGAACTTCGCGGGTATGAATCGACAGGTCGTACCATGGAAGCGCCAAAAATGAGTGCAAAAGTAAAAGCTATGCGCGTTGCTGAGTATAAGGCGAAAAAAACGGGTGGAAGCGTGAGCGCACCGGCCAGTACAATGCCAGCCGATAAGCCAAAAGAGGCGCCGCGCCCCATTCTCGATATTCCACCGGTTAAAAAACTCTTCGTACACGTGAAGAATCCCGATAATCACGAAGCACTGCTGCAGCTAAAGCGTATTTGTAATGATTTTACGGGTAATACAGATATTATTTTAGTACTTGGTGCCGAGAAAAAATCAGCGATTAAATTGCCGTTTAAAACAGACGCGAGTGTTGAATTAATAGGGGCGCTGGTGAAGGAGTTTGGTGAAGATTGTGTTGTATTAAAGTAGCATAAGCGTTGACATGCAACTTGGGCCTATGATAGCGTGGATTGTAGTGACTATAACGAAATTGATTACAATTCTTCCAAATGTACATCTCTCAAGGGTAGCCTTGGGAGTGTGCGCTCTTATGGTGGCAATTGCCGGATCGTTACAGATTAGCCATTCTGCCTATGCAGACCAATACGATGATCAAATAAACGCAATTCGCGGCCAAGTTAATCAGTATCAGGCAAAGGCGAGTGAGCTTCACGCTAAGGCCGATTCACTTCAAGTGGCGCTTGAAACCTTAACTGCTGAAAAGAACGCTATACAGGCGCAATTAGACCTTTCCCAGGCCAAATTTGATAAGCTGACGAATGATATTGCCGTTAATAAAAAGAAGTTAGCTGACAACCAGGACGCTCTTGGTGCGATTATTGCTGATTTATACATAGATGGCAAAGTTTCACCGCTTGAAATGCTTGCGAGTAGCAAGAACGTGGGTGAATATATGGACAAGCATGAGTACCAGTCTTCTGTAAGTCAACGACTTGACGAAACGATTGGTGTCGTTAAAACACTTAAGGTACAGCTTGAGAAAGATCAAAAAGCCGTTGAGCTTGTTTTAAGCGATCAAAAGATCCAAAAAGAAGCCAAGGTTGCAAAAGAAACTGAACAGCAACAACTTGTTGCCCAAACAAAGGGTGAAGAGAACGCGTACCATGAGCTTACTGCTCAGAAAAATGGCGAAATTAATAAACTGCGCTCTCAGCAGGCTGCAGCCATTCAATCCAGGGCTTCATCAAGCGGCTACAAATCGTTAGGCGGGGATCCAAATCGTGGTGGCTACCCAGCGCAGTGGATGAACGCCTCTATGAGTAGCTGTTCGTCTGATCCTTGGGGAATGTGTAAAAGACAATGCGTAAGCTACACTGCATTTAAAGTTGATCAAACATACGGAAATATGCCGTTTTGGGGCGGACACGGCAATGCCAACCAATGGGGTAACAATGCTCGAGCTGCTGGTATTCCGGTAAGCGCAACTCCCAAGGCTGGCACGGTAGGCGTTCAGTACAGTGGTGCGTATGGCCACGTGGCATGGGTTGAGTCGGTGAATGCTGATGGCTCATTGACTATCAGTCAGTTCAACGCAAACTGGTCGGGAGATTTCTCACGCTGGGTTGTTGACCGTTCATTCTTTAACGAATACATTTACTTTGGCGGCTAACGGAAAATAATTTTGCTATAATCCTTACTGAGTGTGCTCAAAGAGTACACCTGAGAGAGGGAGATATTGATGGTTAAAAAAGGAAAAAAGACCGTTGATGAGGTTCAACTGAGTGAACTGCCTTCTGGGAAAATTATTCGTATTATAACCCGTCATCCACAGAACCCTCATGTGTTCACACTTGTGACAGTTGAGGGTGCCAGGGTATTGGGCATTTCAAAACGACTACGCGGACTGCATGTTGTCTGTGATGGACGGGCGGTATACTCTGAGTCGGGCTCACCGCTAAAACTTGAAGTTGATGACCTCATCAAAACGGGTGTGGTGTGGGAGTACGGTCGCAGCGGTTGGATTGATTCTCCGGTGCACACCATTGAAATTCTGAACTAGTACCGCGGATGGTGGTGCCGCTGCACGGCTTCGGCTGCGTGGCGGCACCACGTCACCCTCTCTCATTATTTTTTTAAGTGATTGTATTTGGTAGGCTTAGAGTTTTACTGATAGGGCATATAGCGCGATGCCGGCGGCAACGCTGACATTAAATGACTCTTTTTGCCCCACCATTGGTATTTCAATAAGGTCATCGCAAAGCGCGCGCATGTCGGTAGTAATACCCTTAACCTCTTCACCTAAAAGCAGCGCTATTTTTACCGGCGGAGTGTAGTCTGGCAGCATAATCGAACGCGCGTCTTGCTCCAGGCCAACGATAGTGTACCCGGCGTCTTTTAAGGCTTCAAAGTGAAGAATTTCGGTATGCTCAAACGGTACGATTGTTTCGGCGCCAAGGGCGGTTTTATGTATTTGTGCGGTTAATTTTTCGGCGATATGAGGCAGGCGTGTATCTACGGACAACTTTGGATACGGTGTATACCCGCTAAGAATAATTTTCGAAACGCCAAACCCGTCGCTGGTTCGAAACAGGGCGCCCACGTTGTGCGTTGAGCGGATATTATGGGCAATAACAATGATTTCTGGCATAGATTCTCTTTAGTATACCACTATAAAATGCTCATGTTTTCTGGTACCATGAATGTAATGGAAGAAGACAAAGTTCAACAACGAAGACGCGAAGAAGATGAAAAGTCTACCCGGCAACGTGCGGCCATTCTTGGCCTGCAGTACCTCGATACGCGAGATGTAGAGCAGACACTGGCGCTGGCCGGCGGTGTGCTTACAGTTCAGCAGATGTATCAAAACCATATCGTACCCCTTATAGTGGGCGGTGGTAATGAGCCGTTTCGTTTTGGGGTAACAAGCCAAACGCCCCAATCTTTAATTAAAAAGATGGAAACTGAATATAATGACCGTGGTGAGAATATTCAGTTTCTTCTTATCAGCAACAGTGGTTTCCGAGCATTTATGCTTCGGTTTGACCCGCCAAAAGAGATTATTTACGATGATATCGAAATTGCCAAAGAAGGTGATAGCGATACCATAACCCAGGTGAGTAAAACGCTTAACTCGGTCAGTAGCGACCAAGTGTTTGATTATTTAATTGATCAGGCTGACAAGCTTGGCGCCAGCGACATTCACGTTGAAAATGAACGCAATCACATCCGTATCCGTATGCGTATCGATGGTGCGCTGCACCCGGTGGCGCAGCTTGAAAAAGACCGCTATCGTATTATTATGGGTGAGCTTGCTTCTAGGGCGAATATTTCAACCGCAGCGGTCGACCCGCAATCGGGTCACATGCAAAAAGAAATTACGCGTGATGGTGCCACACACCTTTTGAACCTTCGCGTTGAAACAGTGCCAACGATGTACGGGCAAGACGCGGTTATGCGTTTATTTAACTTTGACGAAAGTCTGCTTAACCTCGATCTTTTGGGTATTCCCGATAAACAGCGAAAAGAGATAGATGAAGTGATCAGCCACCCGCGCGGCGTGGTGTTGATGGTCGGTCCAACCGGGTCGGGTAAGTCGACAACGCTTTATAGTATTCTTAACGCACTTAATACATCTGATCGCAAGCTGATTACGCTGGAAGATCCGATTGAATACGGACTTACGGGTATTTCACAGATTCCTATCGATACCACCGGCGGCAAGAGCTTTGCCGATGGTCTGCGCTCGGTACTGCGCCTTGACCCGGATGTTGTGATGGTAGGCGAGATTCGCGACCAGGACACGGCCAAGACCGCCATACAGGCCTCTATTACGGGTCACCTGGTGCTTTCAAGCTTCCATGCTAACTCTACAAGTGCCGCCTTTAGTCGTATGATCGACCTGATTGGTGTGAACCCTATTTTTAGCTCGGCTATTCGCATGCTTATTGCACAGCGACTCGTGCGCCGGTTGTACGAAGATACAAAAGAAGAGTACGAACCAGACGCGGCAACGCGCAAGTACGTACAAGACGTACTAAAAGACATGCCAGAAGGAACGGATAAGCCCGATCTCGAGAACTTCAAGTTATGGCGTCCGGTTTCAAGCGATGCGGCACCTTTTGGCTACAAAGGCCGCGTGGTGGTTATGGAACAAATGGTTGTTACTGAAAATATTCAAAGATTCCTTCGAGGTGATATTAAAGATATTCATGTTGAGGCCATTGAGGCAGAAGCCAAAAAAGGCGGCATGTTAACGTTACTGCAGGTTGGCGTACTGGCGGCGCTGCGCGGTGAGACAACACTCGAAGAAATTAATCGCGTTATTTAGCTCTGCTATAGTAAAAAGATGAACAACATTTTGTATATCGGCGGCGTGGCAAGTAATCCACGACAAGTTAGCGGTGTTGTCGATGCGCTTTCGGTGCAGTATGGAACCTGCGTCAAGGGCATGTCTTTTAGTGAGGCGCAAAAAAATAGAGCGCTTGTGGCGCGGTTGGCACAGGACTGTACGGTTATTACCCACTCTGCCGGTATGTTAATGCTAGCGTATTGTACTCCTAAGGAAATTATTGCGATCGCCCCGCCAATGGTAGCTAGTGTTCCACTTTTGATTGGAAGGGGTATTTTAAAAACATTCACTCTTTTTCGTAGCGGTCGTGAATCAAGGGAGCGTCGAAGAAAAATAATCGCCTACCACATAGGAACGATGGGTGAATATTTAATTCGGCCGTTCTATATCTCCGGACAGATGACCTCTATAGGTATTTTTAATGCCGCAAAAGAAGCGGTGGCGATGGCTGCGAACGGTTCAAAAGTGACGTTATGCTTTATGCAAGATGAACATCTTTTCTCTTTGTCGAGCAGCCATCCCGATGTCGCTGTTGCAAAGCAATTTGGCGTCACCGTATACGATGACATTATTGGACATCACGATGATTTTCTGCTTTTTCCGCTGGATGTCTTAGGGCAAATCGACCAACGGGAGTAACGTAAATAAATAATAGCCCCTAACCTCTTTAAAAAAGGCTCTGGCTGTGCTATAGTCAATAGCTGATTGTATTATAAATGAGTAAAGCGAGAAAATAATGAGTTTTGCATTAATCCAGAAGGTTAACGAGGAGCAGAAAAAAGCTTCTGTTGTTGACGTCCGTAGCGGTGACACTGTTCGTGTTCACCAAAAAATTAAAGAAGGCGCTAAAGAACGTATTCAGATTTTTGAAGGCGTTGTTATCCGTACCGATAACAAACAGTCTCACACTTCACGTATTACCGTGCGTAAGATTGCCAGCGGTGTTGGTGTAGAGAAGAGCTTTTTGCTCCATAGCCCTTTGGTTGAAAAGGTAGAAATTACCCGCCGTGCGAAAGTTCGCCGTAACTTCCTTTCATTCCTCCGTAACCGTAGTGGTAAGGGTGCGCGTCTTACTGCTAAAAACTTCGATCGTGAAGGGGTAAACACTGTTGCCGAACCTAAAAAAGAAGAAGTAGCCGAAGCTAAAGAAGCTTAACGACAGACTCTCCGTTTATTAATAAGACCCCTGGACTACTCCAGGGGTCTTTGCTGCTCAATGGATTGCCCCCGGGTACGGAGTGGTGGTGGACTTGTCGCCACCCGTCACTCAAACGTACCCGGGGAGTGCATAATCCCTAAGCCTAAGCCCCCTGATTAAGGGGTGTGAAACGTGGCTTATCTTGGTTAAGCCTTGTAACCAGCATACCTTTAGTACCTACGTGCTGAGCGAGTATGTTTTTTGCTTGTTTGGGATTCGATGCTGCGCCGAGCATAACGAGAGTTCGGATTAATACTGAGCGAACAGAGGTATCGGGGGAGGTACTAAGATGCACGAAGTGATAGGCAGTGTATTTTATCCCCTCCTCACCGGTCTCCTTTGTAATCAGGAGTCCCCCGTTATCTTCAATAATCAAGAGCCACCATGGGCGCTTTGTCTTTAGCTCTCTTTTTTTGGCTTTCGTGATTTTGGCAATCTTTGCGTATGTATCACCAAGTGTATCAACTTCCGGTGCCAATGTTTCAACTCTTTGGCCGTTATACTCTTGATGCTCGAGCCAACTTCGAATACTGGTTACGGGTTTGGGCATAGTTCTCCTTGGCTTGTAGGAATAATGCACTACCTATAGTGACATAAAAGGCGTAAATAGCCAACCGTATGATAACAAAAAAAGAACGCGCCTATATACTTGACAGACTCACTCACTCTAATTTTATATACTAGTAGTATGAGTTTATTCGCCTTCCAACAACAATTCCCGGATGGAGATTCTTACTTAGCCTTTCTGGAAACACAGCGTTGGAGCGAGAACAGTGCTAACCGCTACTGCCCGCGCCAATTGGAGGTGAGCATCGGGACGCTTGGGCGATCTAGCGACCGAGTTCATCCAACAGGTTTAGTAGGGCGCGGAACAGATTCGCATCCTGGCAAGTGTGAGCTACTAACTCCTCGAGATAGGGATTGTTGTGCATGAACCTATCCAGCTCGGGCTGGGTGAATACGCTGCTCGTGAAGCCCACAAGTGCGGCCTCGTGTCCTTGCTGATCCAGGTAGCTGAGCGCTTGCTGCGTTACTCTAGCGAGCAGTGCGACTTGCCGTGCGTAATTTTCACGCCACTCTCGCTCTGCTCGCTTGATCTCTTGTGGATTGTTGATCACGTAGTCCGGCGGTTCCTCACTGAACGTTTGCTGGAATGAGTGTATCAAGCTAGCGCGGGCGATTTCTCTGCGTAGTGCACGGATGTCTGTAGGCAATTCGAAGGTCATGTCGGTCACTTTCCGTTGGGATAGCTGCACGTGTATTATACCATGATTTCTTTATTCCTCCAGTACGTGGCCGCCATCCCTTAAGCGGCGACTACGTGTGACTCAAACTAACAAACGCTTGCGAAAAGAATCATTCCCTCTTCCCTAAAACTATAATGCCTCCGCCTTGCCACAATGACATGGTCAATTAGTGCTACACCTAGAATTTGCCCTGCTGCAACAAGCTGCTGCATCATGGAGATATCTCCTGCTTGCTAGGTGAGTCTGTGAAGTATATAAGCGTAAAAAAGAATATTTAAAAAATGAATACTCGTGGTTCATGGGATGACCCGCAGGTGCGGAGAAAGCAGTGACAAGGCGTCACTGTCTCTCGCACACTTGCGGGGTGACTCATTCCTGTTATACGTAGACGTGCGGTAGGGTGGTGGCTTCCGCTGAAGTGAAGGTGAAAGCGCGTTTGCCTCTCAGGGCATACTTCAGGCGCTCAGAGTCGGAGCAGGCGCCCAGTGCCATAAGGGCTTTGTCGGTTGCCCAACGCGCAGTCTCTTGCAGGGTCAGCGCTTTGAAATGCGTACCAACAAGGAGTCGGCTACTGACCCTGTTGGTGGCCAATTGGTCTTGACGGCGAACCACCAGCAGACCGCTGTCGTCAACCACGATGTGCTCCCAGACAACTCCGCTTCTTCTGAGGTCCTGTTGGAGACCAAGGAGGGCGGTTTCAGGATGTGAATCGGGCTGGGAAGGTTGGATGATCGTGAGCCTTGCATCGCCCATCCATGCATTGACGGATTTCATGTTTACCTACGCATTCTCTACAGGAACGGTACATTATTATAATGACATATATACCTATGTAAAACAAATATTATGCCATTAAAAAATAAAATCCCATAAAAATGGGGTTATAAGCGTGAAACACCTCCCGGAGGGAACTAGCGGCGGCCATGGCGGCTGCACTCGTAGTTCCCATCCGGGGAGGGCGTCAACTTCTACTGGTAGTAATGAGTATGTGTTAGCTTGAAGCATCGGGGTTTACGTAAATATGGACTTGTCCCTCGAGCTCATCCCGAGAGAACTGCGCCCCTACCATGTCAAGGGCCAGGCCGGCGGCATCCAGATACTGTGCATCGCCTGAACTCCGGATGTAGCCGAAGAAAAAGCAGATGAATCCACCGCGGCTGTCATACTGAACCAACATACTACCGGTGGGCTCGAGCAGAAAGAACGCCCATTTGTTTCGGAGCGCGTG
>DATHGD010000102.1:0-17511 GCA_035317765.1 Saccharimonadales bacterium (SeqCode)
TTCCTAACACCCAATTCGCTCGCTTCGGCGAAGCGTCCTGGCCCAGCCAGATGAATCCCACAACAGCCAGTTGTGGGATTGCTTTTTATATGAAGCCGTTCAATATCTATTGACACATAGGCAATAATATGCTAATATGTCAATAACATTGGCGGTACGAGTCCGTCAAAGAATCCAAAGGAGCCCATCATGGGACAGCACTTGCAAGAAGAAGGCAAGGGCAAGACCAAGAACATCGACAAGGACCGAGCTGGGAATGCGCAGGATGAGATCCGCCGCACAGCCAAGCATCGTCGACAGGTGAATGCCGGGTCGAGGAACAGCAGTCTCGCGGACACTCCGCTCTTCGAAGCGATCAACCAGGACAAGGCCGCCGAGCAGCGTGAAGCACGCGAAGACGACCTGCTGACTGCGCTCGAAGTTGTCGATGAGTTCTCCAGTCACACGTTCATTCGCCCCAAGTCTGGTGAAGAGCGGCAGCGCTACAGCCCCAACGGGCAGCTGGCGGCTGGCGCATTCATGCGCTACCTGTTCACGGGCAACGAAGACGACCTGACCGCAAGCAACACGATGTCGGACCGAGCGCGTGAGCGCATTCAGATGCTCTTCGTGATCATCTGCCTTCGCGAACACGTGAAGGGTACCTTCGGCCAGCGTGCCGAGTGGTACAACACTGTGCGTAACCTCCCCCAGGTGCAGTGCAGCGTCCATCCGGTTCGCCGCGCCTCCATGGCGTGACAACAATTTCATCGGCTTAGTCCGATGAGCCCGACAGTAGTCGGAAGACCCCATAGCAGCCAGCTATGGGGTATGCTTTTTATAGAGAGGCAGCTCCTGCCTTTCCACATATTGGTATTATTATGTTATTATATATTTGCTTTTGTCGACATCAATCAAGGAGCGTTCATGGCAGACCAAGGGAACCAGCCCAAAAAGCCCGGCAAGCACCTCATGCTTAGACAAAAACAAGCTGAGCTTGCCCAGAATGCCATCGCCCTCTACCCCGATGTCAAAATTCCTTCGGGAACGAAACGAACGGCGGCGGCGATTGCAAAGAGTCGCTCAAACTCGACCAGCAGCAGCTCAATGAGGCGAGTCATGAGATCGGAAAGGCAATGGCGGCGATTTACGAAACGCTGGACGCCGCCTACAACGATCTCAATCACCGCGTGGCATAGCTTCATAAATTCACCAGCTCTAGGCTGGCGTCCTGGCAATTGTCAGAAGAGCCCCGTACGCAATTACTGCGTACGGGGCTGCTCGATTTTTAGGTGTATTGACAATATTCACCGAACATACCATAATGCAATACACTGTAATCGATACGAAAATCCTACCGGATGTAGATTGAGGTGACACCATGGAAGATGCTACATCTGACCCAGCTGAGCTCATTTACACTCGCACCTGGAATTCTATACAACGATGCAGCCGATCGCAGAGGTGGGTCCCTGAAGCCTGCATGGTTGCTCACGCGTACCTTAGGTTGCTGGTCTACGGCGAGCCACCAATGCAGATAAAGGTGATTCTCTACGACCTTACTGACTCGCAACGGAAATGGGTTGAAGAACGCTTTGCTTCCTGTTGTTGGAGCATCAAAGGCGGAGACTTGGACGTGCACACAGTACCCAAAGAGAGGCGCGATGCTGTTCGGAGGTACTACAAAGCGGCTCAAAGACGCTCGCCCAGTCGGCAACGCTTTGCGTAGTCAAGCCAGGACCGCCCCCACTTCAGTAAGGAGTGATATAAATCGCATGACTTCGGTCCTTGCGTTGACTGGCCACCCGCCAGAAAAACCCCACAGACATTTGCCTGTGGGGTCTCTTTTTGTAAGAAAACGCTATTTACGCAGCAGTTTCTTCAGCTGGTGTTGCTTCTTTAGCTTCAGCCACTTCTTCTTTTGGCTGGTTTTTACGAAGCTTGTCAGTGTGACGAATGGCTTTTTGCTTATCGGTAGCTACTTGCTTTACCCAGGTAGGAAGCTTTACGCCGGCATCTTTTAGAAGCTTTACTACACGAGGGGTTGGCTGAGCACCGTTATCAAGGTATTTTTGCGCTACTTCAACCTGAACATTAGCGTCTTTTGTATGTGGGTTGTAGCTCCCAACATAAGCGACCACACGGCCACTTGAAGGGTGCCTTTGAGCCTCTTGTACGGCTAGGCGGTAGACTGGGTAGCCTTTACGGCCGACACGTTGCAAACGAATTGCGAGCATAAAAATTAATTTTCCTTTACTTCACTCTTAGACTTGTTGATAGTTCTTGACCAAGTTTACACTGTTTTTACTGTTACGTCAATCTGTTTTCGGGCGTTTGCCGTACTCATCAAGCGCGGCTTTAGCGGCTTGCTGCTGCGCCACCTGCTTGCTTGGTCCGCTTCCCTTGCCCATTAACCTATCGCCAACAAAAACACCAAGGGTAAAAATCTTGTCGTGGTCGGGGCCAACTTCTTCGAGTACACGGTATTGCGGCGTGGTATTGTCGAGCCGCTGCGATACCTCCTGAAGATGCGATTTGGCGTCACGCCAGCTGCCGGTTGCTAAAATATTATCGAGCTTAGAGAGGATATTTTTCTCAATAAACGTTGCAGCATCATCGTAACCGCGTTCAAGGTACACCGCACCAATTACCGCTTCAAACGCATTGGCAAGAATCTGCTGACGGGCACGGGTGCTGCCATTTTTTTCACCCTTGCTCATACGAACAAGCGACTCATACCCCAGTTTATCGCCCGCTTCACCGATGCTTTCAGTACGAACAAGCGAAGCGCGCCAACTAGTTAAAATACCTTCTGGTTCGGCATGGTTGCGAAACAGATAGTCGGTCACCACAAGTTCAAGCACGGCATCGCCTAAAAATTCGAGGCGTTCGTTGTGCTCGGTAACGCTTTTTTTGTGCTCGTTAACATAGCTACGGTGAGTCAGTGCCGTAATAAGGTAGTTGATATCTTTAAATTCAAACCCCAGCTTTTCGCGGGCGAATTCTTGGTATGGGGCGGTTTGCATACCGGTCATTATAGGTTCTCCTGTCGGATTCGTTTCATTGCAAGCAGCATGAGTTTTCCAATATCCTCGTATTCAATTTCATCGAGTGCATCATGGAATGAAAACCACTTAATGCCATTCATCCAGTCTTCTTTTTTAATTGCATTGGTATCACCGCGAGCGCGTACCAGGTAAATTTGCGTAGTCATAAGCACCAATCGGTCGACCCGGCGGTAACGAAAATGAATTTTACCAAGCCAGCCTAGTACTTCTGTATCGTGTAAACCAGCTTCTTCGCCGATTTCACGTTTGGCGGTTTGCTGAGCGGTTTCGCCTTCTTCAATATGGCCCTTTGGAATCGTCCAGCGGTCTTTGGCATCTTGAATAAGCAGTATTTCTACACCACCGTCTTTATTGCGGCGAAACACAATACCACCGGCGGTCGGCTCACGAACAATTTCCTGAATCGAGGCGCCAGGGCGGCGGAAATACTTTTTAAATCGCTCAAACTTTGGATTTTGCATTATCTGGTTCCCCCTCAACAAGTGTACGGTAGGCAGTTCCAAGAACGCCATTTATAAACTTGCTTGAGTTATCAGAACCAAACGCTTTGGCAAGCTCTACAGCCTCGTTGATAGCTACCTTTGGCGGAACAATTTCGGCCAGATGAAGCAGCTCGTAAATACCCATACGAAGAATCGTCCGGTCTATGCGGGCAATTTGCGCGATTGGCCAATCAGGAGCGATTGGTTGAATTTTACTATCAAGGTCGTCTTGCTGAGCAAGCACGCCTTTTACTAAATCGTCAACAAAGCTCTTGTCCTGAATAGCAGATTCATAACGTTCTAAGTTGCGTCCCAGGATTTCATCGATATCTGCTGTCGTATCCTCTGAATTCGTACGAAATTCGTATTCGTAAAGAGTTTGCAATGCAACGATGCGTCCAAGGTGGCGGTTAGAGGCCATAACGTCTAGTTCTTTCTTTTGTAAGGTTTGTTTAAAGTACCGCGTTACTGCGGATTATTTTGCAGCGACAGCTTTTTTAGCAGCCTTGGCTTCTTTTTTAGTTGTTTTTGGTTCATTTCGTGCAGCAAGAGCAGCGATAGCGATATCGCTTTTAGGGGCTTTTTTGCCGCTTTCACGCTTTGTTGTACGAATCTTTACCGGTGACGTGCCATTAACACGACGGGCTAGCTTTAAAAGCAGATGACTACGGCGCGTGCCGGTCTTTCGCATACTGCTTTGTTTTTTTGGTTGTCCCATGAAGGTCTCCTGTTAAATTGTAATAAAACTTACTGCTATTATACCGAATAAACCGCATTTCCTCAAGAGGATAGTGTTAAAAGGCGAAAATAGTATATAATAGCACATCGGAATGAGTGCTTACAGCCAAGAGGCGAGGATGTCATGAAGGATGAGGCTACAGGGCACGTTACTATTCGCACCCGACAAGGCGTAAGAACAATTGAGAACATTAGCTACCGTAAGTACTATGCATTTATCGAAGCATGGACAGACCGGACTCGTGGCGTCTTTACTTTGACTGACGCCAATGGAAAGGAGTATTCATACAAGAAAACTGATGTGCATGAAATAGACTACGACCCTAACCCCTAATCGTAAAGCAAAGCGTAAGCATTCTTCTAAATATGGCCACCCTCCGGGGTGGTCATCATAACTCTTAAAACCTATCGGTAATTACTAAAATTAGCTGCCCAAGGGGCTGCGAACGCACAAATGCACGCCACAGCCCCTTGGGTTCTCACTACTCCTGCGAGTCGTTGGGCTGATCAGAAGAAGTCTGCCTGCTCAGCGTGCCAGGCGGAACATCATCGGGACTCCCGCCAAGGGGATCGGATTGATCATCTTTGTCCGTCCACTGGCTTGGCGTACCACTTGCCATCTTGCACTACCCTTCGGTATTCATGAGTATACTGTCATCACCAACAGCTTGCATAGTATAAAACATGCTATCCCTAAGCGCAATAATGATATTTTCAGCTAAATGACAATATTAATCAGTCGACCTGGCACGTAAATTACTTTTACGGGTACGCTGTCACCAACAAACTTCATCACGTGTTCATCCGACAAAGCCAGCTGCTTCGCATCTTCCTCTGAAATGTCCTTGGCTACGATTAACTTAGCGCGCAGCTTACCGTTTACCTGCACCATAATATTCACTTGGCTGGTTTGCAGGTAGCTATTGTCCCACTTTGGCCAGGTATCAACATGAATGGTGCTGTCGTGCCCTAGCTGATGCCACAACTCTTCGGTAATATGCGGGGCAAATGGCGCGAGGACTTGCAGTAGTGATTCAATGGCAAACTTCCAGGCATCCGACTTGCCAATCGAATACGTTTCCTTAAGTTTAAAGTAGGTGTTCACCGCTTCCATCATGGTAGAGACAGCAGTATTGAATTTGTCGTTTTCAATATCATCAGTTACTTTTTTCACCGTTTTGTGAGCAACTGCCAAAATTTCGGCGGCCGCTTTTTCATCGAGCGCTACCTCGCCCGCCTCGGCGTACTCCTGCGCAAGCGTCCATACACGGTTCAAAAAGCGATACGTTCCAGGTACACCACGCACGTCCCAGGGAGCATCCATATCAAACGGCGCAATAAACATTTCGTATACACGCAAACTATCGGCTCCGTAACCGCTTTCGATGATTTCTAGCGGGTCAATAACATTACCCTTAGATTTACTCATTTTTTCACCGCCCGGCGCCAAAATAAAGGCATTGTACATCATGCGGTCAAAGGGTTCGGGATGCGAGGTAAGGCCTAGCGTATGGAAAAAACGCATCCAAAAACGTGAATATAGTAGGTGAGCAACGGCATGATCGCCACCATTGTAAAAATCAACCGGACCCCAATGCGCTTCAATGTCGGGGTCCCAGGCTTGCTGGTCATTAAACGGATCGAGGTAGCGCAGGAAATACCAGCTGCTACAGGCATAGCCATCCATCGTGTCAGTTTCGCGTTTTGCGGGACTCTCACAAATAGGACAGGTCGTGTTAACCCAGTCGGTCACGCCAGCCAGCGCTGATACGTTGCCGCCGCTTGGTTTATAATCATCGACATCGGGTAGAATAACCGGCAATTGGTCGTCTGGAACAGGCACGGCGCCATGTTCGGGGCAATGAATAATAGGAATCGGTGCACCCCAATAGCGTTGGCGGCTAATCAGCCAATCGCGCATTTTATAGGTAACTTTACTTTGGCCGACACCTTGCTCTTCAAGCCAAGCAACGATTTCCTCACGTGCTTGCTCGCTGCGCATGCCGTCAAACGCACCGCTGTTTATCAACACACCTTCACCATGAAGAATATGACTCGGCAGCAATGTCTGGTAGCCGTAAAAATGAGCCGGTTCGCTAATAACCGTTTCAAGCTTTGCCTCATCTACCCACTTGACAGTAAACTGGTTTTCGTTATCATCGAGGTTCTGTTCGACTTGTTCTTCATTTTCAAGTTCAAATAATAGGGGCATAAAACGCGTATAAATGTATTTGTTCTTCACATTGGAATAAAAATGATTATTCACCCATGAATCGGCGCTAGTCACATGATTGACATTGACATAGCCCGTCTCTTCAGTGATTTCACGCTTAGCGGTTTCGATCGGGTCTTCGCCTTCTTCCATTCCGCCGCCAATGAACATTGTGCCACCGTGGTTATTTTTACGCGGGCCCCAGTCGAGAGTTAGTACCTTACCATTTTTTGGATTACGTACGATAGCAATAATCGAATCTTTTTTGACCTCTTCACTGTTAGGTATACCAAACTCGGCTTCAATGACAGTTTTGACTGGAAGACGAAACGCCTCGGCATAGGCAAGGTCACGTTCGTCATGTCCTGGCACGGCCATAATCGCACCAGTGCCGTAACCCGCCAGTACATAGTCGCCAATCCAAATGGGAATCTTCTCGCCAGTTGCCGGATTAATCGCCTTTACACCTTGAAGCATGACACCAGTTTTTTCCTTGGTATCAACCTGACGTTCGATTTCTGATTTTGCCTGAGTTTGTTTTATATAGTCACGCACTAATTCACTATTAGAGAAAGCTCCCGTCTGTTCAAGCGCAGCCGTCACCCACGGATGTTCCGGTGCAAGCACCATAAACGTGGCGCCAAACAGTGTGTCCGGACGCGTTGTAAACACGGTAATATGTGCCGGCTTTCCGCTGTCATCTTTCCATTCGTTCAGTCTTTCCTCAGCAAAAGAAAGCTGAAAATCGATCTCAGCACCCTGCGACTTGCCTATCCAGTTTTTTTGCATGGTCTTTACCATGTCGGTCCAGTTCAAGTCGTCGGTTGCCTCGAGCATTTCTTCGGCGTATTCAGTAATTTTGAAAAACCACTGCTTTAAGTTGCGCTTTACCACCGGGTTGCCACAACGCCAGCACTTACCACCCTCAACTTGCTCATTGGCAAGTACTGTTTGGTCGGTTTCACACCACCACTGCGGGCTTTCTTTTTGATAGGCTAGACCACGCGAAAAAAGCTGGTTAAAAATCCACTGTGTCCATTTATAGTAGCTTGGGTCAGCCGTGCTGATTTCTTTTGTCCAGTCGTAGCTATAACCCAGGCGCTTTAGCTGCTTTTTAAAATTCACTTTAGCTTCGTTGTGTGCTTCGCGTGGTTTTTTACCCAGTTTAATAGCATAGTTTTCAACCGGAAGGCCAAAAGAGTCCCAACCAATCGGGTTATAGGCGTTAAAGCCTTGCTGGCGTTTTGCTCGAACCTTAATATCACTAAATTGAAATGTGCGACCGTGGCCAATGTGAATACCCGCGCCTGTAATACCCGGCAACATGCTCATACCGAAGTACTTTGGCTTGGAATGGTCGCTCAAATCAACAGTATAGGTACCGTCTTGTTCCCATTTGTCTTGCCATTTCTGTTCGATACCGGAGGGGCTGTAGCGTTTCATATATTTATAGTATACCAAACAGTGGTCTCTGTTGTGCATAATGTTTACAAACAAAAGGCTGTCCGCTACTATACATTCTGTCGGGGTAGTATCCATAATGGAACGGAAGATATTTCAGATGACCGAGAATACCGAGAGCTCCGTCAATGGTAAATTCATTGACGGAGCAGTCATTTCTATATGTCACAATAGTAAGCTCCTTAGTTCCCGCGCCGATGGTGTTTTTGTCGGTTCATGTCAAGTTTGCTACGTTGACATTGTCCGCATCAACCCACGTACGAACATCGAGGAGTACCTCGATGGAAATTCGCCGTGGACGTCCGAGGATAACCTCCGCCGAGTTGAGCGGTAGTTCCTCACCCTGTCCTTATCCAGTAACTTGTCGCCGACAAGTTACTGGATAACTAAAATGAATACCTTTTATTTAAACTTTGAGAAGAAACCTTCCTTAATTTTCATCCACTGAGGCGTCTGGCGCACCAGTTCAATGTCGTCACTCGCAACGCAAAGTATTTTTACTGCTTCTTCAAGGTAAATTCCACCCTGAGAGCCCTTGAGCAAAATTCCGGCGCCAGGCTGGGTCACGCTTCGAACAAAGGCGCCGGCATCAATCGCACTTTTAAAGCTTTTTACCTGGCAGCCACGTGCTCTGGCGGCCGGAGCAAGGTATTTTTCAGCCTCCTCACCTACCGTTACTACCCACGAAAGAAGCGTTGGGTCACACAGCGCACCAAGTTTTTCGTGTTCAACTGCTGAGGTTGCACCAAGTTCATTCATACTCCCCAAAACAGCAATTCGCTGCGCCACCGGCAGACCGTAGAGCGCCTGAAGTGCCGCACTAGCCGCAATAGGGCTGGAGTTATAGGTATCGTCAATAATAATCGTATTGTCTATGCCACGCAGTACGTTCATGCGTCCGGGAACTGGCTTAATCAGCGCTAAGCCCGCTGCTATTTCTGGCGGTCGAAGGCCTAGTTTTGCTGCCACCGCCACCGCACCCATAACAGGCCGCAAGCTATGTTCGCCCACTACCTTTATAGTTACAGGAATCGCTTGGTCGTAGTCTGGCGCAATAACTTCGCCCACGTACCCTTTATCGAACGTAAAATCTTGCGTCTCAAAACGATATTCGGCCAAGCCCGTTGTACCATAGGTATCAACATTATTATTAGTAAGAAAACTGGCAAAACGCCCTTCAATGTCATCACGGTTAATAACCGCCAGCTGTGAAAAGTTGGCTGCCGTCAGCTCTTCTTCTGCCACGGCCTCAATACTGTTAAAGAATTCCATGTGCTCGGGCGTTACCGCCGTTACGACCCCCATATACGGCTTAAGATACGTGCCAAAGTGAGCAATATCACCCGGGTGGTCAGCCCCAATTTCCTGAATAATAACATCAACGCCTGTTGGTTCTTTAATACGCTGCCTTGCTGCCGCGAACACCGACAACCACGCGCCCACGCTACGAATATTTTCGGGGTACTCGATACCCAAAATGGCCACCGGTACGCTCATTGGCGTATTATGGTTACCCTCGTGCAGTGCCACGCGGTACCGCTGCGATAAAAGTGTTGCAATGGCGCGTTTGGTACTTGTTTTGCCCACGCTCCCCGCAACAACAACCAGTTTTACTTCCGGATGTTTTTGAAAGTATTTAACAACGTATTTTTCAAGTTTTTTCTGGATATACTTTTTAAACATAATTACCTTCTATCATAAACGATTTCAGCTTTCAATCAAACCTGTATCTATAGCGGTTGCTTTATTCCTCTTCGGGGTACCCTAGACAAAGAAGGTTTCAGCAGCTCAGCAAAAAGAGTGGAGCGACAAACCTGAAATACTATTGTATAATTCACTGCCAATGAGATACGAGACCAATAAAGCAGTCCCCCCATCTATCGAAGAACAGCAAGCCTTTGCGAATACGGTACTTGCAGACATAGCAAAAGACAGGCAAGAACAAACGCTGAACACGAAAGAAATCGATACTTCGCCGGGACTATTTACCGCGTTAATACCCGGCCTGTTTGATTCTGCCGATTTTAATCATATTGTTGCGCTAAAAGAATCGATTGAGCGTCTTCCAGATATGGAAGTAGAAGTAATTGACATTTTTCAGCTCCCCCGTACAACACACTTCGAAAGAACGGATGATGAGCCAGATGTCTACCGATGTGATTTTACGCCCGGCGAATACATGCGAGCAATAAAGCGAGCACTTGATAAACGACCGAATAAAAGAAAATTCGTTGGAGGGATAAGCTACGGTGGGTGGCTGGCCAGTTTACTCACCGCGTTTGATGCCGGCGACCAAATTGAAGGGTTGGTGGCTATCCAGCCCACTAGTTATTACACGGGGCGCAGTTACGACCCCGCTCAGGCCATCAGAGAGTACCGTGAAGCCCGCCTTAAACGCTCGATGAAGAAGCAGGCAGCGCCAAGCGAGCCTCGAGCAGCAAAGCTATCCTACACACCCAACCCCGAACTATTCCGCCAAGCCGACCCCAACGATCCAACTTCCAGGCAATACAACGTACAAGTTTCTGAACACAGCATTCTTTCACACGTCACGCCATGGAAGTTCATTAATGATGACGATGAACCATGGGTTGACGTTGTGCTCGAAAACCTTGCCGGATCAAACGTGCTCGAGCTTGTTGAAGCACGGAGTTTATGGGTAGCTGCCACAGAAGATACGTTTGCTCCCCCGCAAAACGTAGAAAAAATGTACAATCAAGTAAATAGTGCGGGCAAAGATCCTGGATTTAAAAAGCTGGTCCTGCTAGACATGGATCATGATTATCGCATGAATCCCGCATTGATAGATGCAATGAATTATGAGGTTACCTCTTGCCTGGCAAAGTGGATAAAGTCACCCCACAGGCTGCCTTCTTCAAACATATAAATATACTACTATTTCAAAAAAATAAATAATATTGTATAGTACTTCTACTATGCGAACAACTCACAACTTGGAACCAGGCCGTCCCGACACCTCGGATCATATCTTTATTTGGCTGCCCGGCCTGCTGGACAAGAAGGAGTACGCATCCAACAAGCGTCTTGTCGAAGACGTCGAACGAGAACTGGGCGCACATGCAATAATTCTCGACTTATACGGTGGCGATGCCGTTAAACCTGTGGCTGGCAAAAAAGACACCCATATTGCCGACTGGCATCCGTCTGATGTTTTTAACGGGATTGACGAAATTGTAGAGCAAAACCGCGGTAAAAAATTTACGATAGGCGGCTTCAGCCACGGTGCCGTTAATGCTCTTTTATATGCCGCATTCGACAGTGGTGTTGGACGAAATAATATAGATCGAGTTGTTGCCGTAGAGCCTATTAACTTTTGGCACTGGGACGGATACGATGCATCGCTTGATGCAAAGTGGATGCTTAAGCAGTACAAAGAGCGAGGATACGTAGACTTGGGCACAACGCGCCTTGAAGAGCGGCCGGCAATAGACAGTGATCCTGCTTCACCGGCTATGTCGCTGTATATTACTCGAAATACGATAACCCGCCACACTCGACCATTTGAGCGTTTTCCTACAAATACCGGCTTACCTTTTACTATTACGGGGTTGCACGAGTCAGGGATCCTTGACTACGTTGGAGAGGAAACCCCTGTACTCATTGTTAATGGTGAAAACAACACGCTGACGCCTCAAGCTCAAGAGACCGCCTATAGAATATATGACGATCTTTCTCACATACCTGGGACGGAGTTTCGCACCCTTGATATAGAACACGACTATCGTCACACACCCGAACAAATTACTACCGTTAACGATGAAGTTATAAGATGGATGCAAGAAGCGGCATAAAATATAAAAATACGGTATGCTTAGGCTAACAGTTAATACACTTAGGGGGTAAATATGTTAGAAGACAGCAAAGCATTTAGTGGTTTTTCAGTAGACGATATAGAAAAGGCAAAAGAATTTTACGGTCAAAAACTAGGACTTACTATAAAAGAGATTCCCCAAGGCCTTATTCTTGAGACAAGCGGTGGCGCGGGCACGTTTATATATCCAAAACCAGACCACACCCCGGCAACATTTACTATCCTTAACTTTCCGGTAGACAACATTGACGAGGCAGTCGATACTCTGACGAGCCAAGGGGTTACATTTGAACACTACCCTGAAATGACCGATGATAAGGGCATTGCTCGCGGCATTGCAGCGAATAGGGGGCCGGACATTGCCTGGTTTAAAGACCCGGCCGGAAATGTACTTTCAGTACTACGCGATGTATAATACACAACGAATATTCTGCTGACAGTAGCGAATGTACTTTAATGTAGGGTACTATATAAACACATATGCACGACATTCAGTCTATTAAACAATTCGCTGAAGAAATTTTGAGGGAGTATAACCCAGAGGGCCTTGTTCCCTTTCCGTTTGAGCGGCTTGCCCAGGGTAAGGGTGATATTGATTTGCTGTATTCTGGTACCCTGCCTGAGGACGTTTCGGGGGCTGTTTTTCTCGATAGCGGGCGGTTTACGATTCTTATTAATGCCGATAAACCCAACGTGCGCCAATACTTTACGATCGCACACGAGTTTGGCCACTACTTCTTGCACCGACAATGGCTGGTCGATAACAGTACGGATGGTTTTATCGACTACGCCGAAACACTCGATGGCCAGGGAATGCTACTACGCGCAGATGATCCTGCTGCAACGGCTCAGATTGACCTGCGAAAAGAGCGCGAGGCTAATACATTTGCCGCTGAATTGCTAATGCCCGAAAAAGACGTACGGGACTTTTGGAAGCTCACCAACGATATCGTAGCCTGTGCCAAGGCGTTTCAGGTATCAAAAAGTGCAATGGCTATTCGTCTGGAAAGGCTGCATTTACTATAATGTCCGCTCTAGACGAACACGCTAGTCCTCAGAAAGTAACGAGGCAACCTCAAACAACCATAGATGAGGTGCGCAACCAGGTTGCCGGTGCCTCTGCAACGCCTCGCGAGCAAGCTACCCCTACGCCAATTGACGAAAAGAAACGCAAGCAAAAAATAGATAACGACAATGCCGAAAAAGACCAGCGACTCAAAACGCTAACGCTGGTATTGCTGTTTGCGTTTCTGACTCTCGAAACAATTGTTATATTTGTACTCGCCTTTTTTCAGGGGTTTGGCTACAATAAATTTCACCTCGATGAATGGAGCTTTAAGTTAGTAATACTCGCCACTCTTGGACAAATTACCGCCATGCTGACAATCGCAGTTACACACCTTTTTCCGAAAAAAAAGAACTAAGTTAGTAAAATAGTATATATACTTGAATGCTTTAATGCGACATTTTCATTGAGTCTTTATAGCCCCAATTCACCTGCCATTGTTTCATTGTGGTAATTTCTTTTTCCTGCGCATCAATGATACCTTTAGAAAGTTGCTTTACTTCATCATGTTTTGCGTTTGCAGACGATAATTTCGCCATATCAACCGCATCCTGATGATGCTGGATCATCTCTGCAATAAATACCCTGTCATAATCGTCACCTTTTTTGCCTTCAAGCGAAGAAGTCATTTGATCCATCGAGCCAGTATCTTGCAACTCGGCCTTGTCAAACGTATTTGCAGCAACCGCCACGATAAGCCCGCCGATAAAAAATCCAATAAGTCCGTATAGCAGTGGTTTTGTTTCCATAATAAATCCCTCCTTAGTGATGGTCATGCCCATCCAAATGATGCATGGTAAGAGCGTGGCCTTTATTTCGCTTTAGTAAGTGCCTGTTTACAGGCAATGCTGCAAAGAAAGCAATGGTAAGTGACAGCGGCATACTAAGCCAGAAGATGGGGTTAACTAGCGTAGCATTCATAGCCCCAGGTATCAGCGCCATAACTGTATTATCAACCACTTCCATAGTAGCAATCGAGAGAGTATCCGCAGCGACCACGATTGATAGTGCCGCAAAGAACCCCATACCGGTTTTAAGAAGCGGCATCGTTGAAAGAGCAAACCCAAATATAAAGGCGAGAACGATAGCAAGTACAATCGTGACACCAGTAGAAAGTCCAAAAACAGTGCCTAAAATAAGTCCCAGTACTTCACCGATCGCACAGCCTGTGAGGCAATGGAGCGTGGCGCTGACGGCCATTTTATTTACATTTTTATCGGTATTCATACTCCCCCTACGGATTCTATACGTTAACGATTAAACCAAACCAGCGCCAATATAATGACAACCGCAAAGGCAATGAGCGCAAGGACGCTCATAAATGCCTTGCTGCCAAACAACTGCACAACGCGAAGCAATAGGCGTTCTGCCCACTTAAACTCGAACGACAAAACACCCAGTGAGCCCAGCAGCAAGGGGGCACCGATTTCAGGCAGTAGCAAAATGATAGTTAGCCCAATAAATCCTACAAAAAATGTAAATAAAATGGCCAGTAGCTGTACTAGCCTGGGCAACTTAAGGTATGCAGCGCGTTTTCTTTCAATAAATTGCTGGGTGCGCACGATAAAAACATGCGGTTTTTTTGTTGTATTCATTCTCTCTATCATACCAGAGTCACGCGAAAGGTGCCGCAAGTGAACGATGCCTGTATACTAAGAAACATGCACGAAAAATACCTAGGCAATGATACCGAAGCAGCTTTGGCTGTTGTAGCATCACTATACAACAACGAACCGCTGGTTCGCATTATTAATGACGGCCTTGAAAACCTCGTGGTTATCGTTAACGAAACCTACGTAGTACGATTTCCCCGTACTGAGCAAATTTGGCAAAGCAGTACTGCCGAACGATATATTTTAGAAAAGCTGTCTTCCTTTTCAGACATGCCTATTCCCAAACTTATCCGTGCATCCGAGGATCCGGCATATATTGTTACGAGCTACGTAAAGGGCGATCACCTTACAATAGGGCAAATACGAAGCCTGCCAGAGCCTACCCTGCAAAAAATTGGTAAGGAAATGGCCGATTTTGCCTATGCCTTTCACACTCGCCTGTTGCCCGACAATATACGACCGTTTTTAACGCCGCGTTCGTGGTCATATGACGATTATCTAAAGCGTGTTCTTTTTGACCGGCAAGACCCAAACCCGAAAGTTGACGCACTGGCCAAACAGTTTTACCAGGCATGGCTTAGTAAAAAACTAACCAGCCAACTGGTTATTCATGACGATTTACATACAGGTAATCTATTATTTGACGATGAATACAACTTGAGCGTACTGGACTTTGGCGCCGTAACCATTGGCACAGCCGAGCAAGAACTACGACAGGCTTATCGCCTGGGCGATGTGGCGTTGGAATCTGCCGCTTCGACGTATGAAACCCTGTCGGGTAAACCATTCGACCGTGACACGGCAAAGCTTTGGACAATCACACAAGAATTAGGGGCTTACTGCCGCGAAGAGAGCGGCGGCGCACATGAACGCGCTGCAGAAAATCTGCATTTTTGGTTTCCCGAACTTTCGACTGAATAAAAACACTATTTCTGGTGTTTTGTGCAGCCCTATGATTCGCCTAAAGTAGCCCCTGGCCTGTTACTATAAAAGATGATGGTAAGAAAAATGCAACATATAGTTAACTGGCTTATCCGCGATAAAAATGGCCATATTCAGCTTGTCCAACTTCCGAATGTCCCTATCTTTGGCTGGCTTATTTTTATGATCCTATCAAACGTTATTGCTGCAGATCCTTTAAAAACAGGATTTTCCAGCCTCAGTCTCATATTTTTAGCAATATGGGCCTACCTTGAGATAACCCGAGGGTTATCGTACTTCAGGCGAGCACTCGGAGTTTTTATCGCTATAGTAATTGTCTTTAATCTCTTTCAATAACATTTACGAAACTGGCGGTAACACAAGGAAAGTGCTCCGGCAGGACGAACCTGCCGGAGCAGAGCTGCCTTTTCGGTTAGCTCATCCACCTCTATTCAACGACTTGTTAAACTTAATCGGTAGAGGTGTCTACGCCTACATACTAGCGGGCGGCAACTGTCCGAGGTGCCTTGAAGCCTTTGACGATCAGCCAGAATGGCAGAACCAAGAGCTCAAACAGCAGGCCCGGAACCAGCAGCGCGATTCCTTCAGCGTTCAAATCAACGACACTGAGGAAATTGAGCAACGTGCCCAAACCCAGAAGGCCGTAGCCAATCAGGCCGAGTACGGCAACGAACCGGGGAACAACCCGTGAAACGTACAACAGGTAGGTGAACACCAGGCCGCCAATGACGGTCGGGACATACACGAGCAACATGTGATTGGGTACCGCCTGCAACTGAATCAGCAGGTAAATACCGCAAGCAGTTGAAACTACACCCTCGATAACGCGCATTATCGGGTACCAGATTGCCAGTCGCTGGTTGATCAGCTTCAAAACGCGGTATGCCAACAGGCCAATGCCAATAACGGCAGTGGCAGAGCACATCATGAGCAGTACGCCAAGCGTGGGCGCCGCTTTACCGGGGCCTCCATCGACAAACTCCTGAATCTGCATCGTGCCAAACATGGCCGTGACCATTTGGACGATGAACAGCACCCCTACTGCGACTGATGTTTTTCGGATTGACATAACGTGTCCTTTCTTTTGTATTTATTAAACGATGCTTCCGGAATGAACCATTCCCAGCTATACTAAGCTTTAAAGACACCACCAACTTGATAGTTTGTGCTACTTATTAATTTTCTCTTAAATGAAAGGCCCGGTGCACCATGCAACAAGCCGTACAACACATTCAGGGTCTGGTCGACCACGTTGAGGATAATTTGTCTGAAGACATAAATATTCCACAGTTGGCAGATTCGTTTCATGTATCTTCCTGGCATTTTCAGCGACTGTTTAAGGCACTGGTTGGCGACACCGTAGGCGGCTACGTTCGAGGGCGGCGCCTTACCGAAGCCGCCCGGTTGCTCTCCCACACCCATCTTGGCATTATTGATATTGCTTTTAGCGTGGGCTTTGGTTCTCACGAAGCGTTTACGCGTTCATTTAAAGCCTACTTCGGCCAATCTCCGGCAGATTTTAGAAAAAACAGACCGGTCGTTATTTTAAATGAAAAGCCGCTGCTAAGTACAAAGCTCGTGCGCCACCTTGCAAGTGAAATTAAACATGTGCCCACTATTACAACTGTGCCCGCCCAGATTATTGTTGGTATTCCTACTGCTATTCCCTCGCCCTTTGCTACCGATGAAATTATTTGTGAATCGCTTGGACCGCTATGGAGAACCTTGTTAAAACGCCAGGCAGAAATAAAAGATCAACAGCCAACCGCCTTTTATGCCATTACTGCCAGCCCATCGGGTAACTTTACCGAAGATACGCTGAATTTCATTGCCGGTATACCCGTTGGTTCTGCTGACAGTGTGCCCGAGGGCATGGTAGTGCACACGTTTCCAGAGCAACTGGTAGCCATGTTTGATGTTGCCGTGCTCGACAAAGATACTGTGCTAAAAACCATTAACTATATTTACGGCTACTGGCTGCCTAACTCGCCCTACGTTCGGGGCAGTGGCAGCGACTACGAGTTATTTGATGAATACGAAGGATTTATTAATCCGGATTCTGGGTCGAGGTATATCATCCCGATTGTTCCTAAATAAGAATGCAACGTCTACACGACA
>DATHGD010000103.1:0-7028 GCA_035317765.1 Saccharimonadales bacterium (SeqCode)
TTTAACCTTATTACTGCCGGTCATGCTGGCTATTATTGGTGCACCGATTTTCGGTGGAGCCAAACCGGTGCCATTTAACCCCAATAGAGTACGTTATGATGAATGGGGCGCGGCGCTCATAGCTATAGCAGGACCCCTGACGAATTTATTAATCGCCTTTGTTGTTTTTGGCATATATGCGCTTGCCGGTACGCCCGATGGTTTGCTGGGAATGATCTTAACCACAGCAATTATGGTTAATCTCGGGTTCTTTATCTTTAATATGATACCTATCCCGCCTCTTGATGGCTCTCGAGTATTATACGCACTTGCCCCGGAATTCGTACGCCGCGGAATGGAGGCGGTTGAGCGTTACGGTATTATTTTCGTCTTTATTATCGTACTCCTGGCGAGCTCCCTTATTGGTGCATTTATGCTTTCTGCAATTAACTTTTTTCTCGGCATATTTAGCACTATATTCGGTTTATCCTAAGTATTCTGGTGGTATAATAAAAGAGTCCCAGGATACGCCTAGGCGCATATGATTTTCCTGAATATCATATTTGATAGGGAGTTCAAATGATTCACTTCCGTGGAAGTGATTTGAGAGCACCCACCTTGCATTTTGCGGGGAATATCAAGCGCCAACAGCAATAACTCCTGGGATTTTATGGTTCTTTTCTTTTATGTATCGGGATGTGGCGCAGTTGGTAGCGCGCACGGCTGGGGGCCGTGAGGTCGCAAGTTCAAGTCTTGTCATCCCGACCAAATTTAAAACCATCCTCATTGATGGTTTTAAATTTGGCTATGGAATAATGAGAGCGGAACAAAGTGGAGCGGTAGTCTTGTCCGGGGCCATTGTAGAATTGCTCATCAGAGAGCTTGCCCTATGCTAAAATAAACACATAAATACCACAAAACAGAAAGAGTCCGAATGAATCAACGTATTTCAGTCCGTGCCATTATCCGCAATGATGATAAGATATTGCTTTTACGGCGCGCGAACGGTCGAGAATCAATACTCCATAAATACGAATTGCCTGGAGGTAAACTTGAGTATGGTGAGCAGCCAGAAGATGCGTTGCGCCGACATCTTCATGAGGAGGCCGGCCTTCATATCCAAACCGCACAATTGTTCGACACTGTTACCTATATCGACCGCGATGACCGCGATATTCAATATGCCGTTATTGTCTATTCAGTGGGAATTGCGAGCGGACACCACGCAGTTGAATTGAGTCAAAACTACGATAAGTATGATTGGATTAATGAGTCAAAAATACAACAAGATACTTTGACTGATCTTTCACAGCTTCTGTTGGGAATTATACAACAAGATCATTTAACAGATATGAGCATAGAAAAGATAACAAATAACGATGATATTAATACATCAAAAGACAAAATAATTATCTATTCCGATGGCGGATCGCGCGGTAATCCTGGCCCATCGGCGGCAGGATATGTCATTGTAAATAGTAATCAAGAAGTTATCCATCAGGGCGGGGAGTACTTAGGTATTACCACTAATAATCAGGCCGAGTATCACGGAGTACGCTTAGGGCTTGAGAAGGCAATCGAACTTGGGTATAAGCATATTGATTTTCGAGTAGATAGTATGCTTGTAGTTAATCAAATGAATGGTATTTACAAAATAAAAAACCGAGAATTATGGCCTATAAATGAGCGTATTCGCGAATTAATAATGCATTTTGATAAAGTAACGTTCAGCCACGTTCGCCGCGAGTTCAATCAGCTTGCCGATGGAATGGTGAACAGCACGCTCAACGCCCATGCTAATACACGGGAGTAGTGTATACTAATGGAGACAGTTTGTTAGACGATCGCTTGTAGTTAAATACAAGAGGAAAGTCCGGGCAGCGTAGGACATGACAGTCGCTAACGGCGACCGGGGGTGACCCTAGGGAAAGTGCCACAGAAACGAAACCGCCACGGGGTAACTCGCGGTAAGGGTGAAAGGAGTGGGGTAAGAGCCCACAGCAACGTACGGTGACGTGCGGAGGAGGTAAACCCTGTCAGCTGCAAGGAGATCTACATCAAAGGGCGGTCCGTCCGTAGGTCGCTATCCGCTTGATCGAGTAGGCAACTACTAGGCTAGATAGATGATCGTTCACGACAGAACCCGGCTTACCGATGAACTGTCAACTAAAAATACCGCTCCTGGTGAGCGGTATTTTTAGTTGTAAGGAGTGTAAGAATTACGCTTTCGCGTTTTTTACGACCTCAGTAAATGCTTTTGGTTCACTTACTGCAAGTTCTGCTAAAACCTTACGGTCAAGCTCGATGTTGGCTGCTTTAAGGCCGGCGATCAGTTTGCCGTATGTTGTGCCCTCAAGACGGGCGGCAGCGTTAATACGTGTAATCCAAAGACCACGTAGATCACGCTTTTTATTTCGGCGGTCACGGTATGCGTACTGCAGTGCACGAATAACGGCTTGTTTTGCAAGACGGTATGAGCGCGTGCGGTTGTGTTGCATGCCTTTTGCTAATTTTAAGATCTTTTTGTGCTTGGCACGTGCGGTAACACCTCGTTTTACTCGCATATTATACTCCTAGGGCTCGTTTAACGTTTTTTGCCATGCTACCAGTGACGATAGCAGTGGTATTGATTGCTCGCTTGCGGCTCTTGCTCTTTTTCGAGAGCAAGTGATTGCCAAAGGCGCGGCGGCGGGTCAATTTACCAGTACTGGTAAGCTTGATACGTTTTGCCGTACCTTTATGGGTCTTTATCTTTGGCATTATTTACTCCTTACTACTATGCTCAGATTGCGACCAGCCATCTGAGGCTTTTGCTCAAGTATTGCGTCTTCTTCGAGAAGTGCGACTATTCTGTCGATCATTTCATAGCCAAGTTCTTTGTGAGCCATTTCGCGTCCTCGATAAAATATCTGGATGCGAACTTTGTGTCCTGCGGCTAGGAAAGTGCGAATTTTTCGAAGTTTAATTTCTAAGTCACCAGAACCTATCTTTAAACCAAATCGCATTTGCTTTAGCTCGCTAACCTTGGCATTCTTGCGATTCTTCTGTTGCTCCTTCATCTTTTGGTACTGGTATTTACCCCAGTCGACAACCTTTGCAACAGGTGGTGCGGCAGCTGGTGAAATTTCAACGAGATCAACCCCGGCTTCTTCGGCTGTTTTGAGTGCGTCTTGACGACTCATTATGCCTAGCTGTTCGCCATCCGAACCTATGACACGTAGTTCACTGGCTCGAATTGCTTCATTGATACGGATTGATTGATTGATCGCTAATCTCCTTTGAGTCTGCAATACTTTAAGCGTTACTCGTTCACTATTCTACCAGATACACCACCGTTATTCAAGTGCTTTGTCGATATTGCAATGCTTCGCTGAGATGTTGGACGGTTATGTCGAGGGATTTTTCTAAATCGGCAATGGTTCGAGCGACTTTTATGATTTTAAAATAACTGCGCGCACTAAGCGATAGGCGGTCGGTAGCCGTTGATAATAATTGTCGAACTTCAGGAGCTAGGACGATGTGTTTTTTGATCTCTCGATTAATAAGATTACTGTTGTTTTTTTCACTTGACTTGTATCTGTTGTACTGCATATCTACGGCTGTCCTAATGGCGTTCACGGCGTTCAAGTGTTGTTTTTTATGCGTCAATACTTCTTCCAATAAAGCATTATTCGGAACTCTGGAAACGTTAATGGTCATATCGATACGATCTAGCAGAGGGCCTGAAAGCCGTTTTTGATATGCCAAAATTTGCGTGCTTGAGCAAGTGCATTCTTTAGAGGAGTCACCATAAAAACCACAAGGACAGGGGTTCATCGTTGCAACGAGCATAAAATCAGCAGGATACGTTACGTGGCCATTCGCCCGGCTAATCACCACGGTTTTATCTTCCAGGGGTTGCCGAAGCGACTCAAGGGTAGCGCGTGGATATTCAGGTATTTCATCTAAAAAAAGAACACCATGGTGAGCAAGGCTGATTTCTCCCGGTTTTGGTTTTGTTCCTCCACCAATCAAAGCGATTCTGCTGGAGGTGTGATGTGGCGCACGAAAAGGACGTGACGTAATGACTGTTTCGAGTGCTTCACCTGTGAGGCTATGAAGTTTTGTAACAGTAATTTGCTCTTGAGGTGATAGACGGGGAAGAAGTGACACTAAAGTTCGAGCGAGCATGGTCTTACCGGCCCCTGGCGAGCCTGCAAGAAGAATATTGTGATGACCAGCGGCAGCGATCGTTAACGCCCGCTTGGCTTGTTCCTGGCCGTGTATATCATCAAGGAGGGAGGTTGTCGGCGTCACCGTTGCCGCCTGCTTTCTTGTCGAGCGAACGTAAGGTGCTATTTTTACTTCTTGCTTAAGATGTAAGTACATATCCTTGAGCGAGGTAACTCCAATAATTTCAATCCCTTCTACAAGACTTGCTTGCTCCACGTTAGGTTCGGGGAGAAACAGTGTGGCAAGACCATTCTTTTTTGCCGTCTCTGCCATTATGATAGCTCCTCGTATGGGACGTAGTTTACCGTCAAGCGCCAGCTCGCCGGCAAATGCAGCATCAGCCGTGTCTGTCTGGCGAAGCTGACCACTGCTAACAAGAATAGCCAGCGCAATAGGTAAATCATAGTGTGTCCCGTCTTTTGGAAGTTCGGCAGGAGCGAGGTTGATAGTAATTCGGCGGGCAGGAAATTCAAGCAGCGAATTTGCAACGGCGCTTTTTACACGTTCTTTTGCTTCATCAATGGCTTTATTGCCCATTCCTACGATTTGAAGGGAGGGAAGGCCCTTTGTTGCATCGCTCTCTACCTCAATAAGATGGCCGTTAAAACCAACAGGCGCAACCGAAAAAACCTTGCCGATAGCTGTCATATTGCTTGTAGTTAATCATATTTGGTATGTATCTGTAAATATGCTATAATAGAAGTATTCATGTTGGGGCTGAATTTAGCTTTCGACAGAGGGAATTTAACAGATTATTTTGCGAGCCGACTATACACGTACGTATATTTTTAATTGCAAACAACTTTGCTAAAGCAGTTAAGACCGTTCCTGCAGTATTTGCGCAAGCATTTGCTCCAGCACGTCTTGCTGTGAACTTCGCCTAATTTAGACGGAGCATTTTGTATCAGCAGGTGACATAGCGATACAAAGTGTTATATACCATGTCACTTACCTCAGCTATGCGCAGTGGCGTAGTAGAGGAAAATTTTACCACGTGACGATTTGAATATTTACGTTTGTTTTTTAATTCGAAGCGTCATAAACATTTAAGACAAACTATGCTTGTAGACGAATAATCCGTTACCTTTTGGACCGGGGGGCAGTACCCCGCAGCTCCACCAATTTGAATAATCAAAACGCTCCGCACGGGGCGTTTTTTTGTTATTAAAACCAATAAGATCGCAAAATAAAACAACCACCTGCGAGGAGTGGTTGTTTAATGTGGAGTTTTTAATGTCTTGTTTATTTTTGGCTTCTGTATAATTTATTTATTCAGGAGCTACCCCTATATTATGATGCAAAAGCGCTTGTGTCAATAACATTTATGAAAAAAGTTTCATTAAAAAATGATACGTGTGGATAACTAAAGAAGCCGTAGAGGTTATACGGATACGGCTTATGGAGCAACTGTATGGGTTACGTATGTGACGGGGGACTAAGCGCTACAATCGACCATTAAATAATGGTACTTTTTACATACATAGTGTGTATATAAAAAGTATTCAATGCGATGCATTTTTTGGGTACGTGAAATCATGAGCAGACGAACGATACTTAATTGCTTGACCATAGAGTTTTGGCTATGGTCTGCGGGCAGAACGTTGAAAATGTGCTAACAGAGTTTTGGTTCTTCTGGACAAGTCACTGCCAATGGACTAAGACATAGAAAAATAACAAACCGCTACGAATAAAATATGTAATGGTACCATCACGTAAAAAGACAACTTGAGTGTTAGTGGTAGGCGAGTATGCAAGCTAGGCAGTGGATGTGGATCATCTACTTTGGGGATGTGGAATAACTGTAATTATTTCTTTGGTTGTTAATACAGAACGCAAGTTACAGGCAGCTTCGGCGTTTTAGGGCTATAGAATGAAGCGATTTTATCGAGTGTGCACTTATTTGTTGTTATTTTATCTATGTTGTAAAAAAATGTATTTCCTTTTATAACACCTAAGCGTATATTTAATTCTATCTATGTAGCAATAAAAACAATATAAAACCTTGCCCTGCTTATTGCTTTGGAGTCATGAACATGCTAAT
Organism: Saccharimonadales bacterium (SeqCode); assembly: GCA_035317765.1. GTDB lineage: Bacteria > Patescibacteriota > Saccharimonadia > Saccharimonadales > Saccharimonadaceae > DATHGD01. Next base: position 6,233 of record DATHGD010000103.1, read on the forward strand.
GTATAAACAAGCTTTTACAAAAACAAAAAGCAAACAAACAGAACAGAACACATTGACAATTCAATTACTGGCCGTTGATTATAATTTGACGGAAAGTCGGTAACGACACGAGTACAAAACAGAAAAAAATGATCTGCCCTGCAGACCACGCACCTTATAGTTGTACTCTTGATGGCGTTACCGATGCTCCGTCAAACAATTGGCGTTTGAGCGCGCACCTTTATCAGTACCAATATACCGGGTACGATCACTATTAAAGAGAGTAATAGAGACAATACTCGGTATATTGCGGAACGTAAGTGCATGAACAATATGCCCCAGGTTTATCCTGGAGCGGTCAGTTGCCTCGAGTAGTGGGTAGTTCAGATACACGCGCCAAATAATTTTTTACAGCGGCGGTTGTTGCTATCTAAACTTTATGCCTGCTACTCAGGCTCTCTTGGTGGTATAGTGAGGAATATGTTGGGCAAATTAGCAGTAATCGGGTTAAGCGTAGCAGTGCTATTATTCGTTGTATTATTACAAACGACCGCACCTGCAACAGCGGGGCCTTTGGGTATTCTTGTAGTATTTATTTTGATGTATGTGTTAGTGCTGGGTGCGCTAACTTTTCTTTTATTTGGAGGGAGTAGGGTGGTGAGCAAGTTCTCCTCGCCCCTATTGGCAAAAAAGCCGCTTCATCCCTTAACACTGCGCCGGTCATATTATTTTTCATCGGTAATTGCCTTGGCCCCAGTTATGTTCTTAGGCATGCAGTCGGTAGGGGAGGTCGGCATTTATGCTGTTATTCTTGTAG
>DATHGD010000104.1:0-5446 GCA_035317765.1 Saccharimonadales bacterium (SeqCode)
CTGTTGGTGCAAAAAGAAGTGGCCCAACGACTGGCGGCGCGTCCGGGTGATATGAGTATTCTTGCTATTAGCGCCCAGATTTTTGCCGATGTAACACTTGGCAATGCCGTGCCGGCAGCCTTTTTTACACCGCCGCCAAAAGTCGACTCGCAGGTGGTTATTATGAAAACACGTGTCACTCCTTTTTTAACGGATGTGTCTGAAAAAGATTTTTTCCGTGTAGTAAAGGCTGGCTTTTCGGCAAAACGCAAAAAGCTACGAAGCAGTTTGTCGGGCGGGCTTGGTATTTCAAAAGAACAGGCCGAGCAGTATCTTGGGCAGGCAGAAGTAAGCCCCGAATCACGCGCCGAACAGCTTTCGCTCAACGATTGGGTGAGGCTTACCAAGGAAATTATATGATTCGGGCCGACCAGCCAACAATTTTTGGTAACGGCGTTATAGCGGCTATTTCCTCGCGTAAAAACGGCAATATGAAATTTGGCCTTGAGGACGAAATGCAAACTCTTGAAAATCGACAAAAGTTCTTAAAAGAGGCTGGCCTGGATATTGCCCACACGAGCCTAATTGGTATTACCTATGACACCGATGATTTTGCAAAATACCGCATCGTACTGCCTAGTGATAAAGGCGCGGGAATGCTTAAGGCGGAAACCATCGAACATGCCGATGCCTTGGTTACCGATACACCAGATCATGCGCTATTTTTACCGCTCGCCGACTGCGTAGGGGCGATTTTATACGATGAAGTGCACCATGTATTAATGGTATCGCATCTCGGCCGACATAGCATTGAAGTGAGCGGGGCGGCAAAAAGTGTTGAGTTTCTTAAAACTCATTACGCTACTGATCCATCTCAATTAAAAATATGGCTTAGCCCTGGGGTTGGTAAGGCAACGTACCCGCTAAGGGCGTTTGATGGCAAAGGCTTGCATGAAGTAATCATCTCTCAGTTGCTTGAGGTTGGTGCTAAAAAAGAAAACATCGAACATGGTGCCATTGATACGGCAACGACCGAGCAGTATTATTCGCACAGTGAATTTCTAAAAGGTAATCAAGAGCAGGCTGGAAGATTTGCAATTGTCGCCCAAATGCGCGAGCGGGGTGAGCCCGCTTCTTAAAGCACGCTTTATTATCTGTTACACTAGAAAGTAATTATGGGAAAAAAATTATACATCACTACCGCAATTCCGTATGTCAACGCTAAGTTGCATATTGGCAATATGCTTGACTACATTTATGCCGATATTTGGACGCGTTACCAAAAACAAAACGGCCGCGAGGTTCGATTTCAGGTAGGTACCGATGAACATGGTAATAAAATTGCCGCCAAAGCTGCCGAGCAAAACATGGAGCCAAAGGCGTATGTCGATATGATGTTTGCAAATGTTGAGCCGCTTATTCGTAAGGTGGGTGCCGAGTTCACCGATATTGTTCGCACTACCGATGGCCATCATGTGGGTGCGGTGCAATACATTTGGCAAAAGCTACAGCCCTACATTTACAAAGGCAGCTACGAAGGCTGGTATTGCATGGGCCACGAGGCGTTCTTTACCGACAAAGAAGTCGAAGCCACGGGTGGCGTTTGTCCCGACCACCAAAAGCCATACGAACGGGTAAGTGAAGAAAACTACTACCTGAAGGCAAGTGCTTTTACCGACAAAGTCCGCGAAGCGCTTACGACTGGCCGCATGGAAATCGTGCCCGAGTTCCGTAAAAACGAATTTCTTGAACTTATGAAAGACGGCTTGCAAGACGTCAGTATTTCGCGTCCAAAAAAGAATTTAAGCTGGGGCGTGCCGGTGCCGGGCGACCCTGAGCAAATTATGTACGTATGGCTCGATGCACTTGCAAACTACATAACCGTTCTTGGGTATCCCGATGAAGCTGGTTGGCAAGAATACTGGCCAGCAGACATTCAAGTGGTAGGAAAAGACATACTGCGTTTTCACGCCGGCATATGGCCAGCGATGCTTTTAGGGCTCGATTTGCCACTGCCAAAGAAAATCCTGGTTCATGGCTTCGTGAACATTGGCGGCGGTAAAATCAGCAAAACCATCGGCAACGTGATTGACCCTAATGACGTTATTGACCAATACGGGCTCGATGCCTTTCGCTACTTTATGTCCCGCCACATTCCAACGCAGGATGACGGTGACTTTACCTGGGAAAAATTTGAAAACGCCTACAATCTTGAGCTTGGTAACGATCTCGGTAACCTGGTATCGCGCGTGGCCAGCATGGTGTCGCGCTATCAAAGTGGTGTTATTGGTGATGCACCTAAAGGTGATCACGATATGAAACCCTATTTTGAAGCAATGAATGAACTTCGTTTCAATATTGCCATGGATGAAACCTGGACAACAGTTCGTTCACTGAATCGATATATTGAAATGGTAAAGCCATGGGAAATTGCAAAAAAACGCGAAACCGACCCGGAAGCCGAAGCGCACCTGGGTGAAGTACTTGCCCAAGCCGTTGGTACGCTGCTGCAAATTGCCGACCAGCTGACACCGTTTTTGCCAACCACTGCCGAAGCAATTCGTAAAACGTTCGGTTCGGGCGTTATTGTGCCTATTGAAACGATAGGAGGCTTGTTCCCGAAGATCTACCTCCATACTCCCGATCCACGTGCCCCAAAGAGCTCGTAATTTTGATAATTACTAAATACTATTCTATAATTAACAATGCATCCTTATCTATGTAGATAGGGATGTTTTTGTGGCAAACGACTATTCGCTCTCAGAGAGGCAGTAGGCATATGCGTAACTTTAGGCTGGAGCCAGACGATTCACGAAAGCGGATTTCCGTGTTCAAGGGAATAATGGGGTCTTCTATGAGTAATTGTCTTATAGAGGCACAAGAGATTGCGCGGATGGTTACGGAAGGGGGTGATCCTTTGGCGAAAACCTTCCGCAAGGCAACCAAGCAGTTGGAGGGCGTTTTCATTGTTATCATTGTGGTCCAAGACCTAACTATCAAGGTTGCCGCTGACTCTAATCTCGAGACTATTTATCGGGATTGGGGCCGTGCACTAGATGGCTATTTGGGCAAGAATGCTGTGGTGGGACCATACCCTGAGCTTGTCTTGTCGTCCAAGACTTTGGCTAGTGACGCCGCCATCAAGAGGCGGCGAAAGCAGGAAAAGACCCGAGAATCCGTTAAAGAGTTAGCTGAACGTGGGCGTATTGCGGAGCGACTAAAGCGTGCGCCCCAGATGGCGTATTCAGATGAGGCGTACTGGCGAGAAGTGGCGAAGAGAAACACCTCTCGACTCGATCGAGAGATGCAATATTTTGCTACGTGCTGGGCCCGTTTGATGCAGCTCGAAATGAGCGAGGGTAAAGAGTTGGCGAATGTATGGCAGACTGCTCGTACTGAGGTCGACCTCTACACTAACATGGCGTCTGGATTAGTGGTACAGGCAGCTCTTTTGCTGTTAATCAAGTGTTGGGTGCATGGTGCTGCGCTGAAAAAGTTGAGCGAGGCTTCGCTACGTTAGAGCTATTCTTCCCCACTTCACGTTACGTGGTTTATATGATGTAATGAATAAGTCAGTATCCCCTTTGTAGAGGAGAAGAGCCGATGGCTCGCAACAAGAATCACCGCAAGTTCGTGAACGGTCGCACTTTCGGCTACGGTGGTGGCGTCCTCGTGTTGGGTGCGGCAGGTGTACTGGTGACCAGCATCGCGCAGGTTGCCGGCGACCCCAGCTCATCACACTGGAGCGTCAAGGCAACCGAGAAGGTGGGCCTCGCCAGTCCTCTCATGAGCGTGGGCAACTGGTTCCGCGAGAAGTTCCACAAGAACTGATACTGGCTCCGCCAGTTTCGCCCGTAGGCAACATGGAGTTTTAAATAACTTCACGTTGCCTACGGGCGGTTTTTCTTTTATTGGTATACTAAAAACAATGCAACTTATCGATACTCATTGCCACATTCACGAACCAACTTACCCGCTGTCAATTGACGCTACGCTAAAGCGCGCCCATGAAGCGGGGGTAGAAAAACTTATTTGTGTTGGCACCAGTAACCAGAGCTCAAAACAGGCGGTGGAGTTTGCCGCGCAGCACGAAAATGTGTTTGCCTCTGTTGGCGTGCATCCGCACGATAGCAAAGATGGCTGGGAAAATGTTGGAAACATTCTAAAGTCAGAGTCGAGCCATCTCCTTACTTCTGCAAACCGTGCGGGTCCTGCCATCGAGTCCGCCCCTAATTTTCGTTCGATTACAAACGCAAAATTGGGTGCAGCCCCGCTCGATGTCACCCGCAATCCCTCTAGCCTCGTGGCTATCGGCGAAATTGGTCTCGACTATTTTTATACCCATAGCCCCCGCGAGCTTCAAATTCGGGCATTAAACGAGCAAATTGAACTGGCGCAAAAATATAATTTACCGATTATTTTTCATGTCCGCGAAGCCTTTGACGATTTCTGGCCCATTTTCGATAATTTTCATGGTATCAGGGGCGAACTGCATAGTTTTACCGATACGCAGAAGCATATGGAAGAGGGTTTAAAGCGTGGATTGTATATTGGCGTGAACGGCATCAGTACCTTTACCAAAGATGAAGCCCAAAAGGCGATGTTCGCCTCTATTCCACTCGAGAGGTTACTGCTCGAAACCGATGCTCCATTCTTGACACCGGTACCGTTTCGTGGTAAAGTCAATGAGCCAGCGTTTGTGCGCGAAATAGCTGAGTATCATATGCGTATACGAGGAATTACCCTCGAGCAAATTGCTACCGCTACCACGACAAACGCCGATGCGTTATTCGCACTTAACTAATAAACACAAACAGTAAACGTGCCAACTTTAACCAGGGTATGATAGTTTGTTATGCGAGAAAATAATTTAGACCTAAATTACGAAGTCACTCCTGTGTCTGCAAGCCCTCTTGTGAATGGTGCTGATATTGCCTTTCATCTTGGCAGAGAAAGTCTTGCGCCGCCACTGGAACACGATGCCGATTCCGAGGCAGATGCTCTCGAAGTGCAACAGCGAGAAGCTGAAAGAAAACAAAAAGCGATGGAAGCGTTTTTAAAGACAGAACAAGGCCAAATCGGAAGAGTGGCTGCGCAGGCGGTAGAAATGCGCCGGGCAGAAGCCGCTCAGTCCGAATACGGACTTGCCAGATAGGAAGAGGCTATGAGCAATATTCTCAAAAAAGTACTGCAGCTGGTTATCGGTGATCCGAATGCATCGACAGCATTAAAAATGCCGAAAAACCGGCCGCTTAAAAAAATGACCGAACGCGAGCTATTGCAGCTTGAAAGCGAAATCGGTGCGAAATTATTTGGTGATATTCCCGTTGGAACTACCCGTGAATTCTTTTGCCTGGACGAAAAGACCTGGATTTGGCACGAGCAAAAGAAAAACCCAAAAACCGGTAAGCTAGAGGGGCAAACCATCCGTTACGAGGTTCACGACAACGGTATTTTAAAGGTACAA
>DATHGD010000105.1:0-5764 GCA_035317765.1 Saccharimonadales bacterium (SeqCode)
TTAGCGGGAAGAAACAGCGCAGACCGTGGCCCTACGATAACTTGCGGATGATTGCTGGTAAGGACTTCGCGCCATGCTCCGTGACGTTCGGCTTCGGTTTGGCGTGAGTGGGTAAGGACGATGTCGTCAAAGTGCTGTGAGAATTCATCAACGAGCTGAGAAGTAAGAGCGATCTCTGGCACAAGAATAATAACGGACTTGCCGCTTGCAAGTGTTCGTTTTGCCATCTCTATATATACTGTTGTTTTGCCCGAGCCCGTAATGCCATGAAGAAGAGCTGAACCTGGTGACATATCCTCGAGTGTTTTAATTGCCGACACCTGTTCGGAAGTGAATACATTTTTTGTTCGGTCGCGCAATTGAGGCCGAACCTCGGTTTTTCGTTCACGCCGATTTTTTTGCAGACCACTAGGTAATAAGGTTTGTAAAACAGTTGCAAAGTGAGTCACGTAGTAGTCGCTTACCCAAAAAGCCAGTGCAATAAGTGCATCCGGAATAGGTACCTCTTCTATAAGGGATTTTATTGGTTTTGTGTCATAAGAAGGCTTGGAAACTTCGCGAAGTACAATACCGATCATGGTTTTTTTGCCGATTTCTATGGTAACAAGTTGTCCCGGCAAAAAAGGTACCTCTGAGCTATAGGTAAAAAACACGCTATTGGTGCGTACAATTTGATTTGGGGCCACCTCATAGTAGTGCATAGTTATTAGTATACTGCTAAACTGAAAGTATGTATTTTGAAAGTCGTGCCCAGGCTGGGCAATTACTGGCTAAGCGGCTGGAGGAGAAGTATCGCTACGAGAACTGTGCGGTCGTTGCTCTTAGTGACGGGGCCGTACAGGTAGGTGAGCAGATTGCCCGTGCGCTTCACTGTATTTTGACCATGCTTCTGATTGAAGATATTCAGGTGCCCGGTGAGGATGTAAGTTTTGGCGGGGTGTCGCAAAGTGGCGGGTTTACCTATAACGGCATGTTTAGCGCCGGTGAAATAGAAGAGTACGCCAGTGAGTTTCACGGCTACCTCGAGGAACAGAAGCGAGAGGCCTTTCAAAGAATCAACCGATTGCTTGGTGACGGCGGAATTATCGATAATGATATGCTTCGTGACCACACAGTTATTCTGGTGGCTGATGGTCTTGATAACGGCGCATCACTTGACGTTGCAGTAGATTTTTTAAAGCCAATCCGTATTAATAAACTGATTGTAGCAACACCTGTGGCGAGTGTTTCGGCGGTCGACAAGTTACATATGCTGGCCGATGAATTGCATGTACTTGATGTGAAGGAGAACTTTATGGGAATCAATCATTACTATGAGCAGAATGACATACCATCCCACGAGGAAACGATTGCTAAAATTAACCAGATTGTATTGAATTGGCACTAAATTCATTGAAAAGATGATGTAAAAAGTGTAGAATAAAAAGCAACGGAAGAGAGAGTGGAGTTAAATAAAGGAAGATATGCTAGACGTTTTTATAACCTCAAGGGTGCGACGAAAAATTGTAGTTGTGTACGCCAAATATCCTGATTTTCATACGCATGTTCGTGGTCTTGCAAAGCTAATCAAGGAAGATCCTGGTAACATTCAACGTGAACTGAAGCGGCTCGAAAAAGTTGGATTTTTAACCAGCGAAAAACAGGGTAATACGAAGATTTATTCAACGAATAAACAGTTTCCTATTTTTAAGGAACTGCAAAGCATCGTGATTAAATCGCAGCAGCACGCTGGGCGCCCAAAGCGTTCATCTGCTGATATGTAATGACACTGTTTGAGCAATTACTCGAGGCCCGCGGGCTTAACGATAAAGACAAGAAGGCGCTATTTTTGTCACCTCGCTACGAGGCACGGCACGATCCTTTTTTGTTACCAGATATGCAAAAAGCGGTTGATCGCTTGGTACTTGCGCGCGAAAAACAAGAACGCATTACTATTTATGGCGACTACGATATTGACGGCTTAACGGCAACAACCGTTCTTTTGGACGCGTTTGATTCTTTTGGCTTTGAACACGTTGATGCATTCATTCCTAACCGGTTTGTAGAGGGGTATGGCCTGACGGTAGATGCGGTTGAAAAAATAGCGGCTGCAGGCGCACAGTTAATTGTGACGGTAGACTGCGGCAGCTTAAGTGAAAAAGAGATTATTCGTGCGAATGAATTAGGGGTTGATGTGATCGTAACAGATCATCATAACGTTGCCCCTACTCAACCACCGGCAGTAGCCGTCATTAACCCAAAGCGCCCCGACCATGAGTATCCATTTATTGATTTGGCAGGTGTCGGCGTGGCTTTTAAATTAGTTCAGGCGTTGCAGACCAAGCTTGAGGGGTTGCCGTTTGGTCACGAAAAATGGCTGCTTGATTTGGTGGCACTTGGTACTGTTTGTGATGTTGTGACGCTTGTTGACGAGAACCGTGCCAATGTATTTTGGGGGCTAAAAGTTCTGTCAAAAACGCGCCGGCCAGGATTGAAGGCCTTAATGGCAGTCGCAAAAGTTGAACCCGAAAAAGTGAATGCCAGGAGCTTGGGGTTTGGTTTGGGTCCACGCATGAATGCTGCGGGTCGGCTTGAAACGGCGCAGTATGCACTTGATATGTTGCGAGCGGGCGAGCCGCTTTTGGCACTGGAAAAGGCACAACAGCTTGATACGCTAAACTTGGCTAGGCGTAGCGATCAAGACAAGATTTTTAAGGCCGCACTTGAGCAGGCAGAGGTATTTAAGGATGATCCGGTGTTAGTGGTAAGTCACCCGGACTGGAACCACGGCATTATTGGTATTGTTGCGGCAAAACTACTGGAAAAGTATAAAAAACCTGCGTATGTACTGCAAGAAATGGGCAGCGAGACCAAAGGCTCGGCCAGAAGCTATGGCGATTTCAGCGCGGCCGATGCTATTCGAGCGAGTGACGATATTATTACCAAAGGCGGTGGCCACAAACTAGCGGCTGGCGTAACGCTACCAACCGAAAATGTAGCTGCCTTTCGTGCACGGGTAAATGAATTTTACAAGTCGCAAAAACTTGTCGGACAAGCCGATTTGCTGCTACCAAAAGCTGAACTGACGCTGGATACGTTTTCCGGCGTGGACGAAGCGCTGCTTGCTGAGCTTGAACAATTGGAACCTTTTGGTAATGGCAACCCAGAGCCTGTCTTTAAAGCCAGCAATCTTTTAGTGACCAATCAGCAACGTATGGGAGCAGATGCGCAGCACGTCAAACTTGAACTTCGAGATAGTAATAAAAAAACAATGCAATTTTTAGCATTTAGCGCACCCGACCATTTTTTCGTAGAACCAGGCGAGTACGTGACCGTATGGTTTCAGCCAACGGTGAATGAGTGGCAGGGAAGGCGAACGGTTGAGGGACGCCTATTACATTTGGAACGTGAGTAGATTGCTTGTGAAGTATTTCAGGTATTGTGATTTATTATCTTTGGTAGTTTAATGAAAAAACAATATCAATCTCTTTGAAGATAGAAGAGCGGTGATACGTACAGCGGAGACGGCTTGAACGGAAGGCGATAAGTACGCTGAGATTCCTCAAGAAGGGAAGCGAAGATATGTATCCAGAACTCGATGGTCAGAGACATTACATTTATCTCAGTGGAATACCTGAAGTAGGCAAACGAGGAGAAATTCTCGAGACAATCAGGAAGAAAATAAAGAGATTTTTTACTGGTTGCAGGTTTGATGCGGTTACGTTTGAGATTGAAGATGGTTCCCCGGTGTTGGGTGTCTACTTCACTTCCGACCCCGACTTGCGAGAACATCTTCTGCTCAAAGCCCAGGAGAGCCTTGAAGTAATCAGGAAGGTTAAGTCTGTCGTTAGAGAGGTCATACCTCATTTGCTGTCTTCCGATTCGTAATTTCTGGCCCGCTTTGAAGTTGAGCTGATGAAGATTTATTTTCATCTAACGCTCCTTCGGGGCGGGCTCAACTTTTGTCCAAGCCTTTAAGTGGTTGCACCGAAAGCTTTTCTCTGTTACAATACATCCCATATGGTACAAGTAACACGTAAAGATGAACGCGAAGCGAACGAAAATATTATTCGTCGTTTCAACCGCAAGGTTTTGCAAAGCGGTGTATTGGCACAGGCTAAAGAGTCTATGCGTTTCAAGAAACCCCTTAGCAAGCCCGAGCGTCGTGCGAAGGCGATTATTCGCAAAGAGCGCAAAGCTGATAAATTAGCTAAAGCCCGTTTGGGGATCCGCTAATTCATGGCGCTAAAGCAGCGCATAACTGACGATCTTAAAGCCGCTCTTTTGGGCGGCGATCGTTTTGCTACCCAAACGCTTCGTGGGCTTAAAGCGGCTATTTTAAATGAAGAGGTGGCGCAGTCTAAACGAGACGAAGGCCTGAGCGACCCGGAAGTTGAAAAAATTGTTGCAAAAGAAGTGAAAAAGCGTAATGAAGCCGCGGCGCTTTATGATCAAAATATGCGTCAGGATTCTGCAGCCGATGAACGTCTTGAGGCGGAAATTATTGGTGTTTATTTACCGCAACAACTAACGGAAGCTGAACTTAAAACCGTGGTTGACGCAAAAGTAGCCGAGCTGGGTGCGACAGACGCGAAAATGATGGGCCAGGTTATCGGTGCAGTGAAAAAAGAAGTTGGCACTACTGCCGATGGTGCAATAGTTGCGCGGCTAGTTAAAGAAGCGTTGAGCTAAAACAAAAAAGGAGCTATGGATGATCGTATTTTTTGGTCCGGCAGGTGCTGGTAAGAGTGTGCAAGGGCAGATGCTTGCGGCACGTCAAGGGTGGCGTTGGCTGAGTGCCGGGCAGCTACTTCGTGATACGCACGATATTGAACTTATAAAAGAAATGCAAACCGGCCAACTGGTTAATACCGAAAAAGTAAATGCCCTTATGGGTGATGCATTGGCGCGTGCCAAAAACATGAACCGGGTTATTTTAGACGGCTTTCCTCGCGAACTCTCACAGGCAAAATGGCTTGTTGCTACGCAGCCTCAGCATGAGCGTTCAATTCAGCTTGTAGTAGTGCTTGAAGTACCACGCAGTGAACTGCTAAAGCGTATTGAAGTACGTGGGCGAGTTGACGACACGCCAGAGGCTGTTGATGAGCGTCTAAAGATTTATCGGACTGAAATGTATCCGATTTTGAGCTACCTTACTGAACAGGGCGTGAATATTGCACATATTGATGGAACGGGTACTGTTGGGCAGGTTCATGACCGTATTATGGAAGAACTGGTGGCATGCAAACTGGCATAAAAACACCAGAGCAAATCGAGGCAATGCGCGAAGGCGGAAAGTTGCTTGCGACTATTTATGATGGGCTAAAAAAACAGATTCAGGTAGGTATGACGGGCCTTGAAGCGGATGCCTGGGTAGCGAATGAAATCGTGCGGTTAGGTGCAATTGCAACCTATAAAACGTCTGAAGTTAATTTTCCAAACGTCATTTGTATTAGTATAAACGATGAAATCGTACACGGTATTCCAACCGATTATGCCTTTGAAAAGGGCGATATTGTTAGCTTTGATCTTGTCATTACCTATAAAGATATGAAGACGGATTCGGCCTTTACGATGGTTGTTGGTGAGGCACCAACGGGTATAAAAAAGCATTTATTGAACTTTACCGAGCGCAGTTTATATGCAGGAATCGATGCCATTACTGGACCGGTTTATACAGGTGATATTGGTGCGGCCGTAGAAAAAGTACTAAGTGATGGCAAACTAGGGATTGTGCGTGATTTAGTGGGCCATGGCGTAGGGCTTGAGATGCACATGCCACCTG
>DATHGD010000106.1:0-10624 GCA_035317765.1 Saccharimonadales bacterium (SeqCode)
CGGCGAACCATCAATGCATCGTACATGACAATCCCTGCAAACAGTGCAGCCAGTCCAAATAACCCCGAACCAAACCCATCACGTAGCCCTATTACCGCCACAAGTGCCGCTACCGTTGCGGTATGTGCACTTGGCATGTTACCCGACAAATAAAGTTGGCGTATATGGTCAAATCGATGCTGTCGCACAGCGACAAGAAAATACTTCGCCCCTTGGGCAATGAGCCATGCTGCAATTACCGCAATGATATAGGGCGAAAATAGTTCCATGATACTAGACCTCGTCTTCCTCTGTTATTTGTGATTGTTCGGGCATTAAACCAAGAGATGATACTGCATCGCTATCACCAAGGCGCATAATACGCACTCCTTGTGTCGTTCGGCCCAATGTCGGAATATCTTTTAGGCCAACGCGGATTGTCTGACCATTATTAGAGATGAGAAGCACTTCACTTGCATCTAGGTCTACAGTGCGAACTGAAATAATAGGGCCAGTCTTGGCCGTTACTACGGCCGCTTTGATTCCCACACCGCCACGCTTGTGGCTTGGGAAGTTAGCTACCTTAGTAATTTTGCCATAGCCCTTCTCGCTAATAACCAGAAGAGTCCTGGCATCGTCATCAACGATATCCATACCGACTACTGTATCATTTGGTCGTAGACGCACTCCTCGCACACCGCGAGCCGATCGGCCCATTGGTCGAGCATCGGATTCGTTAAATCGGACTGCTTGGCCTGCTGACGTTGATACAATTACATCGTTACTGCCACTTGTCTTCTTAATCCAGCGTAATTCATCGCCATCATCCAACTTAATAGCAATGAGTCCGTTGGTACGGATATTCGCATAGTCCTTCAAAGGAGTTTTCTTGACTGTTCCCTTGGTGGTAGCCATAAAGAGATAGCCTTCATCGCTCGCATCTTTGGCGTGACGAATAATAGAGGTGATCTTCTCTTCCGGCTGCAATTGTAAAAGATTTACCGCTGCAACACCTTTGGCTTGCAATCCCGCTGCTGGCACTTCGTAGGCCTTAAGACGGAAAATGCGTCCCTTATTCGTAAAGAAAAGAAGGTAATCGTGAGTGCTTGCGGGCACCAGCTGATCAATAACATCCTCTTCTTTGGTTGTCATGCCTCGCTTGCCTTTACCGCCCCTGTTTTGGCGGCGATATTCACTTACCAATGTACGCTTGATGTAGTTCTCGGTTGTAAGCAGAATTACCGCTTCCTCTTCAGGAATAAGCTCTTCATCGCTAAACTTGCCAAGCTCATGATTGATCATAGTACTACGGCGATCATCACCAAACTTGTCTTTCATTTCAAGCAATTCTTCTTTAATAATGCGAAGAATCTCTGTTTCGCTGGCCAAAATTGCTTCGAGCTTGTTAATAAGCTCCAGCAGTTCCTTTAGCTCATTTTCAATCTTGTCGCGCTCTAAGCCTGTAAGCCGACGTAGCTGCATGGCCAAAATTGCCTGAGCTTGAATTTCAGAGAGACCAAATTTTTCAATCAAACCAGTTTGTGCGATTTCACTCGTTTTACTGGCACGAATCAGCTTAATTACTTCATCGATGTGGTCGAGAGCAATTTTGTAGCCTTCGAGGATATGAGCACGAGCTTTAGCGGCTTTTAGCTCAAACTCTGTTCGGCGGCGAACAACAATCCGACGGTGCTTTATGAATTCATCGAGGATTTCATGCAGTCCTAGTACTTTTGGCTGAATACCATCTATAAGTGCAAGCATGTTGTAATGAAAACTCGTCTGTAAAGCGGTCAACTTAAAGAGCTGATTGAGTACCTTCTTGGGGTAGGCATCTTTTCGTAACTCAATAACAACGCGAACTTTACCGCGGGCACTTTCATCACGAAGGTCACTGATAAGAATTTTCTTATCTTTATGAAGTTCAGCAATCTTTTCGATAAGCGTTGCTTTATTTACACCATACGGCATTTCGGTAACGATAATCTGACTGCGACCTTTTTTAGTCTCTTCAATATTAGTCACCGCACGCACCATGACACTACCCCGCCCTGTTTGGTACGCCTGCTTCATAGGTGCGCCACCATATACGATCGCTCCTGTTGGGAAGTCTGGACCTTTCACATATTTCAAGAGGTCATCAATCGTGGTTGTTTCGGGGTTATCAATCAAGTGGATTGTAGCATCAACCAATTCACTGAGGTTGTGTGGTGGAATATTAGTGGCCATACCAACGGCAATACCAATTTGACCGTTAAGCAGAAGGTTTGGTAATTTTGCTGGCAATACCGAAGGCTCTTGCTCGCTACCATCGTAGTTATCACGAAAATCAACCGTATCTTTTTCAAGGTCAGTCAGTAACTCGTTACCAGCTCGTCCGAGGCGTGCTTCCGTATAACGACTGGCTGCCGGAGGATCACCGTCCATTGAGCCGTAGTTACCTTGGCCGTTTACTAACGGATAACGCATCACCCAGTCTTGAGCAAGGCGAACCATTGAAAAATAGATAGATGAGTCACCATGCGGGTGATATTTACCCATGACATCACCAACAATACGAGCACTCTTGAGGAAACGTCCACCAGGACGTAGGTTTTGTTCGCCCATGCTGTATAAAATACGACGGTGTACTGGTTTCATACCGTCACGCACGTCAGGCAATGCACGCTCTACGATCACACTCATCGAATAACGCATGAAACTGTATTCCATGACGTTTTCGATAGTTCGATTTTCAACAAGACGTGAGTGCGTCTGAGGTGCAATGACTAGCTCATTATCAATTGGTGTATTATTTACGTCATTCATTTCATCGTTCATGATTAGATATCCAGATCCTCTAGGCTCATTGACCCAGCGTTGCTTTGGATAAAGCTCTTACGAAGATCGACTTGGTCGCCCATTAGCTTTGTAAAAATTGCATCACTTTTCTCTGCATCCTGTACTTTCACCTGGATAAGCACGCGGTTCTCCGGATTCATTGTGGTATCCCACAACTGCTCGGCGTCCATTTCACCCAGACCCTTGTAGCGTTGCAAGAGTGTAATACCGGCTTGTTTGGTAAGATCGGCTGTTTCGTCAATTATCGTACCACGTTCACGGCGCTCAGCAATAAGCCGTTGTAAAATTTCATCACGCTCTTCATCACTGTAGGCATAATGCTTCTTTGTCCCCTGTCGAAGTAAGAACAACGGAGGTTTTGCAAGGTAAACATGGCCACCATCTATTACTTCCTGCATGTAGCGGAAGAAAAATGTAAGAAGTAGCGTTGAAATGTGGCTGCCGTCAACATCGGCATCGGTCATAATAATAATACGGTGATAGCGAAGGCCTGTAACATCAAATTGGTCACTAATCCCTACACCCATTGCTTTAATGAGGCTCACAATTTCGTTGTTACCAAGCATACGGTCAAGTCGTGCACGTTCAACATTTAGCACCTTACCACGCAGTGGCAAAATTGCCTGTGTTTTGCTGTCACGACCCGATTTCGCTGAGCCACCAGCGGAATCACCCTCTACGATATAGAGTTCGGAGACTGTTGGGTCTTTGCTCGAGCAATCAGATAGCTTCCCCGGAAGGCTCAGGCCATCAAGTGCCCCTTTACGAATGACGTTATCACGAGCCGCTCGGGCTGCCTTACGGGCACGCGAAGCCAAAAGTGCTTTGCCTACTATCTTTTTAGCCACATCAGGATTTTCATCGAGGTAGTACGAGAAGTACTCGTTCATTACCTGCTCAACGTAACGGCGAACCTCGGGGTTACCAAGCTTGTTCTTTGTCTGACCCTCAAATTGTGGATCTGGCAACTTAACAAGAATAATTGCTGTTAGTCCTTCACGAATATCATCTCCGGTAAGGTTTTCTTCTTTTTCTTTAAGTAGTCCGCTTTTACGCGCGTATTCGTTAATAACACGAGTTAAGGCAGATCGGAAGCCAACAAGATGTGCTCCACCATCAGGAGTAAGGACGTTATTGGCAAACGGCTTCACTGTTTCAATAAACGTGTCATTGTACTGCACGGCAATTTCAACCATCGAGTCCTCGACCTGGCGTTCAACGTAAAAGACACTGTCGCTAACGATGTCTTTCCCAATATTAAGGTGTTTGACGTAACTTTGAATTCCACCTTCAAAGTAGAAAGCCGCACGGTCTTTATTGCGCTCATCGCGCACCGCAACATAAATACCCTTTGTCAGGTACGCTTGGTGACGTAAATAGTTGACTACCCATTTGTAATCAAATTCAACGGTTTCTTTAAAAATCGTTGGATCGGGGTAAAACGTAATTGTAGTTCCCGTTGGACGATCCGTTTTGCCAACTTTCTTAAGCGGACCCAGGGTTGCACCGCGCTCGAATGCAATACGATAAAGCGCACCTTTCTGTACAACCTCTGCGATCAGACTCGTTGACAAAGCGTTCACTACACTGGAACCCACACCATGCAAGCCAGATGAGACCTTGTAGCCGCCTCCGCCAAACTTACCGCCAGCATGCAACACCGTCAGTACCGTTTCAAGTGTACTAAGGCCTGTTTTTTCGTGTTTATCGACCGGGATACCACGGCCGTTATCACTTACAGTGATTCCCCCGTCCTCAAGCATCGTCACATCAACGCGACTAGCGTAGCCTGCAATTGCTTCGTCAATTGAGTTATCGGCGATTTCTTTAATAAGATGGTGTAACCCTTCATATCCAGTACTTCCGATATACATTCCAGGACGTTTACGTACCGGTTCTAACCCCTCAAGGACTTGAATTTGCGACCCATCGTAGGAGCCATCATCGATTTTTTGTTTAGCCATGTTCCCTCACTTATTCAGACGTTTCTGCTATTTACAATACTACCATTATACCGAATAAATTGTGTTCACTCAAGCTATTGCATTGAACATATTTCTTATGCTAATCTAGAGCACAAGAGGTGTGATAAACAAAAAAAATAGAAACAGGTAAACAATATGTTTAGAAAAATAGTTTCAAATCTTGCTTTTAGCCCAGCTTTAGTGGGTCAGCTTGGTTTTTATGCAAGACGACTACGCAAAGAAGAGTCAACCAGGCGCGTTGGACTCATCTTTACCGCTCTAGCACTGGTAGTTCAATCATTTGCGGTATTCACTCCACCAGAATCCGCCAATGCGGCAAACGGAAATAATATTATTTACGGCGGCTTCTCAAATAAAGAAGACCTCTTATCTATTTACGATAGAAATAAAGACAGTGCCGGACACGGCGACATACATCAAATATATACTCATTTTGGTATTACCAGGCAAGACATTGCAAACGGTCAACTTGCCAGCTTCAATTCGCGCGACCAAAACCTCGCTATCAAGAGCGTGGGACGCTCAACGTACGCATGGCAGCAAGATCCAATAGCCATTACCGGTACGTCTACAACAGTATACGAAAGCCTTCTGTACAAATTTGACTCTACCTCTTGGACAACGACCCATGGGTCGTCCTATCAAGCGGTTATAGGTAAACGTGCCGTAGACGGCCAATGGTTCGCTATCATGACTGGATGTGGCAATCCAGCATATATTACCCTTCCTCCGCCACCTCCAAAACCAGCAGCTCTATGTTCAGCGCTTACGATTACTCCGATAAACCGTACTCGATTTACATTCTCTGCTAGCGCCTCAACAAGCAATGGGGCGACAATCTCAGGCTATACATACACTATAAAAGATAGTGCCGGAGCCACTGTTTATACAAAGAAACAGCCAAACACTACAAACAAAGACTCTCTTACATACGATTTCACAAAAGATGGTAAATATACCATATCAACCAGTGTAACAACGAGTGTCGGCGAACAAGCATCGGCTAATTGCCAAAAAGCTTTGACGGTCAGCCCCGAACCTCGCTGTCCGCTAAACCCTGATCTTGTCGAAAATAGCCCTGATTGTAAACCTTGTGAAGACGATAAAACCATATGGTACAAAAGCAAGGATTGTCACTCAGAATTTCAACGTACAAAGAAAGTACGCAATGTCACACAAATCCTTGCCGATACAAACAACACAACAGTTAAACCAGGTGATCGTTTAGAATACAGATTGAGCGTTAAAAATGTCGGAAAAACAACGGGTGTATATGCTATAGAAGACAACCTTGCCGATGTACTTGAATACGCAGATCTCATTGATACGGGTGGTGGTACGCTAGTTAAAAAAGATAGCAACACCCCGATAGAAAAAGTTAACTCCATCTCATGGCCTGCTATTGAAATCAAACCAGGCGCAACCATAGAAAAGATTGTGAGCGTACAAGTAAAGTCATCTATTCCAGCTACTCCTCAGGGTCTTAGTAACGTAGAATCGTACAACTGTCGTATGGTAAACAATTTTGCCGGTAATCAAACCATGGTAACGGTTGATTGCCCACCGCCAAAGGTGGTTGAACAAGTTGTTGCAGAGCTTCCTCACACAGGTGCCTCTGAGAATGTGGCATTTGCCGGTATCGTACTTGCAATCGTAGTATACTTCTACGCTCGGTCACGACAAGTCAAAAAAGAAGTTCGTCTTATTCGGCGTGACCTCAACGCGGGTACAATTTAATAAACTAATAGTTAGGGTGTGTAGATGAGTAACAATCCAGAAGCAATCAATCCTGGTCCTGAAAAGCGAAAAGAAGATATTGAGGCAATTGAACGTGCCGGTGCTGAGCGACGTGAACAACTACGAGAGCAGTTTGAGCAAGAGAAATCTCACGAAAAGACCCCCGAGGAAGTTGATACTGCTCGACATGAGGTTGAGAAAGTTACTCATGAAACCGAGAAAAAGGCTGAACTTGATAAAACCAGAGAAACCTCGCCTGCCGAGCGGCGTAGCAGCCTTCATAGCAAGGCTGAGCGGGATGCAAGCTTTAATATGACCATGGATGAGGTCCATACACAAATGTCTGCTCCTAGTCGCGCCTTCAGCAAAATCATCCATAATAAGACTGTCGAGAGAGTTAGTGATGCTACGGCAGCAACAATCGCACGACCAAATGCAATTCTATCTGGGGCAGTTTTTGCGTTCGTTCTGACTCTTGGCGTTTATCTTGTTGCAAAAAATCTGGGTTATCCCCTGTCGGGCTTCGAAACAATCGGTGCTTTTGTACTTGGCTGGATAATCGGAATTCTCTACGACTTTCTTAAAGTCATGATCACAGGCCGCAAGTAACCACTAACCGAAATACTTTTAACGTAACCTGATAGATATCTCACTATTAGGATTTTCGTTATCTCCGCGCAGGTGCAATTTATTATCCACAGGCTTTGGAGTCGCTGACGCCATAGCAGGAGGCAGTGCTGTTGCTTGCTCTTGCTGCGAATACGGCGATGCCACAGAAGCTTGAGATAATGATGATGGTTCCGAGCGTAGTAACGGCGCCGTAGAAGGCTTCTCTGCGCTCGGAGAGGTCATTGGTGTACTTATTGGTGTTGTAGCCGTAAGGGGGGCCTGTGAAGGCCCGGAGGAGAAGGGATTACCAGCAAACGGCTGCGCTGCTGTCTTTTGTCCACCCGATTGTGTTCCGCTAGTACTTATCTGCTGTCGCTTCGCAAGCCACTCGTCAAGAAAGGATGAGCTACTTCCGCCACTTTTTACACCAGTCAGGGACTGTTGTTGTGTTTTTTTAGCGGCTGCATCCGCCTTGGCCTTTCGTTCTGTTTCACCGGACCCTAAACGAGTAAAGATATCTTTTTCCACCTGTGATCGTGGCCGGCCGTATTTTGCCGCCGAAAGACGCTTTAATGCATCACTCAGCTGAGTGTTAGGGTCGCCCATAGGCGGCAAGAAAGACATACTAAACGGCGCAGATGGAACGTTATTAATCATAACGCTCGCTATCGACTGATAGTTTGGCATCTTCGTTAAATCTTCAGCATCAAAGGTAGGAGCAAATTTTTTCACCAAAATCTCTGCATCTGTAATACCAATACGACCGCTAATAACCGTTCCTACGTTTCCAATAATAGCCTCACGAATTTTATCCGTCAGCTGTGTCATGAACTGGTTTCCTAAAATAAGGTTAAGCCGATACTTTCGTGCCTCAGATAGAATAGACTCGAAGCTCTCTGTGGCAAAATTCTGAAACTCGTCTACGTATAGTGAAAAATCGACACGCTGGTTTTCAAGCATATCCGCACGGCCCATTGCTGCTGCTTGAAATTTCATCACAAAGATAATACCAAGAAGTTTAGAGTTTAGCTCACCCATCTTACCTTTGCTCAAGTTAACGAGAAGGATTTTCTTGTTATCCATAATATCTCGTAAGTTAAAGCCGCTCTTGGTCTGACCAATAATATTACGCATGGCATCATTGGAGATAAAGGGGCCAAACTTACTTACTACCCAACTAATAACCTCGCCCGCCTCATTTGATTTTTGCGAAGCTGGGAATTCTTTTGTCCAAAAATCAAGTACTGTTTGATCGGTAACGTATTTTAGTTTACTTTTCATAAAGTCTTCATCAATAAGAAGCTTCGGAATATCAATAAATGTACCACCGTTGGGGTCAGACATAAGTAGCAGTGCACAGTTACGGAAGATATGCTCAAGGCGCGGACCAACAATTCCCGTGTGCCCCGGATCGTACAAACCATAAAGCATATTGATTGCTTCTTGCACAAGAAAGTCCTTTTGATCGGGGTGATCGAACTCAAACATATTCAAACCAATAGGACTCGACATATCCCCGGGGTTAAAATAAATAACATCTTCTACACGCTCTTTAGGAACCTTACCAAGCAATGCTTCAACCGAATCACCGTGTGGGTCAACGAAAGCAAACCCGCGACCATCCATCATATCTTGAAATGCAAGGTTTTCCAGTAGTACCGACTTACCCGTACCTGTTTGACCAATAATATACGTATGCCGCCGTCTGTCATTAGTACTCAAACGAATCGGCTTTTTCACGCCCCGGAATTCGTTATATCCAAGCAAAAAGCCGTCATCCATAATTTGCGTAGGACCATCGACCTGTTTCGACATTTGTCGCTGCACCTGTGAAGTCGGAATAGTCTTCTGGTTTGGCAAATGAAAAAGAGTGGCAAGCTCAACGCTGTTTAGTACATTTTGCGTAATTGTCTGAGGAAAGAAGCGAAAAATATAGGCTGTCACCAATTCTTCAACATTTTTAGTAACGGCGAATTTAAATCCATTAAAACTCGGCGAATCAAACAAAGCAAATGCAGCCACGACATTTTTTAACAGTACCTGAGAATGTGCGGCAGTATTCGATGAAACAACGACACGAACAAGGACTTCGTAGCCCGGGTAACGGGTTTTCTCCTCAATCGCCTCTACAGTTGACTGTTCAAGCGAGGTAAGCTGTTTATCTTCCGACTTTACTTCTTTATTTTCTGGTGGTCGCCAAAGTGCCTCCATAAGATCCTTCGGGGCAATAACACCGCCAAAGCCCGCCTTTTTCTTGCCTTTGTCTTTTGTAATTTTTTCTGCCGCTGAAACCGAGCTTTTTGTCCACCCCTCCCTTGCAGGCCGTACCATAAACTGAATAGCCACACCATCCTCACGGCTTGCCGCCGATAATGCATTAAGAAGCGCCCGTGAAGCATCACGCTTTGACTCTTGGTACGTTGCAATTGGATAAACAAAACTCTTCTTAAGGGTAAATTCACCGCCAATCGTTCCGCTCATCTTACCCACCTGGCTAAAAACGTTATGCTCGGCCACTTCTTCTAATCTTGCCGAAGGGTAAGCAGCGGCAATGGCTTGGCGTACCACATCCACAAGCACAGAAGGAACAACCGTGTAGTAGTGGACGAGTCCTCCATATGCAACCATTTCAAAAGAAAGGTGTCGCTGACCATAAATTTTACTTTTGAAGCCCTTCGTTGCCGTACTTGCAATAATGTTATACATCACTTGGGCTTGTGAAAGTACCTCTTCCATCAAGTCACGCTCATCGCGTCCGTTTGATTCTATATCATCACTTGAAGGCGGAAGATGAATCATCATTGGAACCATTTTTAGCCCGCGCTCATAGTTTTTTGCCTCACGGAGTGTCTTACGATATTGAGAAAAGACAAAAATACTCACGGCCGTGCCGAGAAAAATAAAGATAAATACAGTTATGAATATTCCTACCATTATTCTTTATACACCCTACTCTGCAGCGCCCAGTTCCCTTCCGTATCGCTTGCGTAAATAATCTGCCTGAAGTTTCCCCACTTCTCTTTCGCGCGTATAGGGATCATCCTTGGTCTCTACAATGATTTTCTTTGCTTTATCCACCCACTCCTTCTCAATAAGATCGTCATCATTCGCCACAAGCGGAAGATCGTCCGTTACTACGGCAGCAGCACTCCCGTCATCTGCAATCGGCACGGGCGGTACGGGCAGAACAACAGGACTAGGCAGAGCTGGCGCGGCAGAAATCATTTCATTTTGCCGTTCAGGAGCCCGTTCCTTATTTCGTTCAATCTGTATCTCTGGGGTAACTTCAAGGGGAGCTCTATCCAAATTCTGGCCGTATCCCATCGGCGCTTGTTCCGGTCCACGGTTTGGTGCTGGGAGTTTGGGTTCCATATCTGTAATTATAGCATAATCACCACGCCGAATACACGTGAAGTTCAAGCCGTTCTTTTAGTAATATAAATGCACGCGATTACCACAAACAAGACTACAAG
>DATHGD010000107.1:0-4989 GCA_035317765.1 Saccharimonadales bacterium (SeqCode)
AATTGCAAGGCCGAATCACTTAGACTCAGCTTTTCAACGGCTTCTTTAAGGTCATTATAATCTTCATTGGAAACAGGGAAGAAGCCGGCATATACAAACGGCTTCACCTTTTTGTAACCCGGTAGTGGTACAATAGCTTCAAAGGAGGCATCAGTATGATTTTGGGCGGCGAAAACGGAGACTAACGTAACGGTATCTCCCACATTGGCTTCACGAGTTGACTTCAAGTTCGTGACGATATAGCCAATGTCTCCTGTTTCTAGTGACGGAAACGGTGTCATTTTAGGAGTCAGCGCACCAACTTCTAGCGCCAGGCCTTTTGCACCGGTGGCAAGCATTTGTATTTGTGCTGCTTTTGGAATATTTCCATCGACAATACGCACGTATAAAATAACTCCACGGTAATCATCGTAGTAACTATCAAAAATAAGCGCCCGAGTGGGCTTTTCTTTTTGTCCTTGAGGTGCCTGTATTTTCTCCACCACGCTATCGAGTACATCGCTTACCCCAAGCCCCGTCTTTGCACTGATTTTCAAAATATCCGACTCCTCGCAGCCAAGCAAATTAATGATTTCTGCAGATACCCGCGGTACATCAGCGGCAGGCAAGTCGATTTTATTCAGCACAGGAATAATAGTAAGGTCGGCAGCCAAGGCCAGGTAGACATTGGCGAGCGTCTGCGCCTGAATTCCCTGGCTGGCATCAACCACCAAAATCGCTCCTTCGCAGGCTTCAAGACTACGCGACACTTCGTAGCTAAAATCAACGTGACCCGGAGTATCAATAAGGTTAAGATCGTGGCCTTTGTAGTGCATTCGCACCGGCGCAAGCTTAATAGTAATCCCCTTTTCACGCTCCAAATCCATACTATCAAGCAGCTGCGATTTCATATCGCGCTTTTGCACGGTGCCAGTAATTTCCATCATGCGGTCGGCCAAGGTAGATTTACCGTGGTCGATGTGAGCGATAATGCAGAAGTTTCGTATTGTCGATTGGTTCATAGGCTTAGCGTCCAATTATATCAGTCCGAGTGCGCACGCCCAAACAGTAGCTTCTTAAAGCGTTTAATTACTGGTTCCGCCTCGGAAAGCTTCAAAGATCGGCTGAGCATCACATATACCGATAGGCTCACAATAACAATTACCGTAAACTTAGGAAATGTAGCCAGGAAGCTCTGGTCATCAACACCCAGCTGAAGCAACTGAACGGTGACATAACTGATCACCCCCATAATTGCCGTAGCGCCTACCATGCGCGCAACAGCGTGCATGAATACTAAATCAAACAGGCCTTTGATTCGATACGACATCACTACGAACAAAATCATCACCTCTATGAACGCCACGATAGATTGTGCCCATGCCAAGCCATACGCACCCATGTTAAGGCCGGCCGTAAACCAAATGGCAAGTGCAATATTAAGAGCAATCGCAAATACCGAGATATACAGCGGCGTTTTCGTATCTTGCTGGGCATAAAAACTACGAGCGGCAATATGGTAAATTGAGCGGAACAAAATGGCCACTACAAGCGCCCCAAGCAACCCCGCCATAAGCGAGTCACCACCGTTTTTAATAAAGTTCACCAAATACCCTCGAGCAAAGAATGCTACTGTGGCAACCGGTAGTGCTAACCAGATAATAATTCGTAGTACCGTCTGAAGTTCAGTTTTAAAAAGATCGGGCCGTCCCTGGCTTAACCGTTCGGTCATTTTCGGAAACGCCGCCGTACTAATTGCCACGCCAATAAGGTTAATTGGTACCATATGCAGTGCTGTTGCCTGCTGATAGGCACGAATCGTACCGGCCGCCATGCGCGAGGCGATATTCATTTCGACAATACTATTCAAATAATCAGCCCCCTGGTCGAGTGAACGGGCGGGAAGTAGCCTCAGTACCTGCAAGAAACCTTTGTTCTTCCAATAAATCTTAAACCGGTAATCAAAGCCAAGCCCCATCAACCCAATTGAACTGACGATCAGCTGCATAATCGAACCAAGCACCACGCCTAGTGCCACGCCCATGATTCCTCCATCAAATACTTGCCATCCAAAAATGTTAATACCGTTTGTGAAGAAAACGATACCAATAATAATACCTATATTATAAATCGTTGGTGCCAGCGCATAAAACGTAAAACGCCCTACCGCCTGCTGCATACTGGCAATCACCGTTGCAACGGCAAACAAGAACGGGTTCACCGCAATCACGCGCATCATACTGATTGCCAGGTTTCGTCCCGACTCATCGAGCCCCGGCCCCACAACGTAGCGTACAATTGGTTCAGCGAAAATAATAATCAAGATGCTCGCCAGCAATGTAACAATCGCCATGAAATTCATTAGACTAGTCGAAAGCTCCCAGGCCGATTTTTTATTGCCACTTGCCAGACGCTGGTTAAATACCGGAATGAACGTGACGCTCAGCGCACCCGAGACAAGAATAAAAAACATGAAGTCGGGAATCGTAAATGCCACAGTATAGGCATCGATTCCCACCGGATACGTATCGAGGTAGTAACCATTTAGCAAACGATCACGAAACAAACCAAGTGCACTTGAAACAAGCGTTGATCCAGCTAGCAGAATAGCTGCGAGCTGGATCGTGAGTTTCATATTGGCTTTAGCAACAACGCTTCGTACTCGGCTCATAATAAACGGTGCCCTCTAGCTTTAGTAAAGCTTTGCCTCCGCAGGAATTTTTGCGCCTTTAAGTGCCTTTTCAACGTCTTTTTCATCAATGGTTTCTTTATCAAGAAGCATCTTTGCAAGTGTCTCTAGGCCTTCAGGGTTATGCCTAATCACCGCTTCAGCACGCTTAGCCGCTTCCTTAATAAGCATCTCAACCTCATGGTCAATTTCTTTCGCCGTATCATCGCTGTACGGACGTTCGTGTGTCATGCGGTCGAACATCATGCCGCCGTTGTCTTCGTGGAAGACCTGGTCGCGAAGCTTCGTACCCATTCCTTGTTCAATCACCATATCGCGGGCGATTTCGGTTGCTTTTCTCAGGTCGGAGCCAGCGCCAGTAGTAATGCCGTCTGGTCCATACAAAATCTTTTCTGCTACGCGGCCACCCATGGCACGAGCCAGAATATCTTTGAACTCATATACATTGGTGTAGCTCTTGTCTGATGGTGGCAAGAACCACGTCACACCGCCGGTACCACCGCGTGGAATAATCGTTACCTTGTGTACTGGGTCGCTATCAGGAAGAATATGTCCTACGATCGCATGACCTGCCTCATGGTAGGCGGTCATCTTCTTTTCTTGTTCGCTCATGATCTTAGTCTTGCGCTCTGGTCCGATAGCTACCTTTTCAAACGCTTCGGTAAGATCGGCGTTGCTGATTTTTTTCGAGTTACGGCGAGCCGCAATAATCGCCGCTTCGTTGGCAATGTTCGCCAGGTCTGCGCCAGATGAACCGGCGGTTTTTGCTGCCAAGGCATCAAGATTTACCGTTTCGTCACTTGGCTTGTTTTTAAAGTGAACTTTCAAAATCGCTTCACGGTCGCGGCGCTCTGGCAGCATAATGTTAGTTCGACGGTCAAAACGACCTGGTCGAAGCAGGGCAGGGTCAAGCACATCGGCACGGTTAGTAGCCGCAAGTACGATTACGTTTGTACCTGTCTCAAATCCATCCATCTCTACCAAAATCTGGTTAAGCGTTTGTTCGCGTTCATCGTGTCCACCGCCCATTCCGGAGCCACGTTTGCGTCCTACAGCATCGATTTCATCGATAAAGATGATTGCCGGTGCGTTCTTTTTGGCTTTTGCAAAGAGGTCGCGTACTCGAGATGCACCAACACCCACAAACATTTCTACGAATTCTGAACCAGAAATCGAGAAGAACGGTACGTTTGCCTCGCCTGCAACGGCACGTGCAAGCATCGTTTTACCAGTACCCGGGTTACCAACAAGCAATACGCCCTTTGGAATCTTTGCTCCAAGTTGCTCGTATTTTTTCGGATGTTTCAAGAAATCAACGACTTCTTCAAGGTCCTGCTTGGCAGAGTCGTTACCTGCAATGTCGCTAAAGTTAACCTTTTCTTTGTCAATACCGTATAGCTTGGCCTTTGATTTTCCAAAGCCCATAGCTTGGTTGTTCTGACCTTGAGCTTGGCGCATCATAAACATGAAAAAGCCGGCAATCAACACAACAGGAATAATAATGATCGCCAGATTCCAAAGTGTCGTTCCTACTTCAGACGGCTGCGTAATGTTTACCTGTGTTTTGTCTTGTTTTAGCCCTTGTTCGTAAATACTGCTGCTGGTATCTTTAATCGATTTCTCGGTGGGTTTGTCTTGGCCTTTTGGCGTCACCTTAATATCATTGCCTTGAATTTCCAGCTTCGTAATCTGTCCATCGTTAGCACGTTTGATCACATCGGAAAGAGCTACCTCTTTTAGATCACTGTGCGGTGAAACAACGGCAATGCCGGCGAGTATCACAAATACTAAAATAGCCCAAAAAAGACTGAGCCGGATCATGTTGCTCATCTTTTTCGGAGGTTGTTGCTTTGTTGCCATAAAAAATTAGTTACCCTTTCTGGACACGGTTCATATAAGAAAATCCCACTTGTAATAGTGTAGCATTTTTTAAGGGGTATAGACAATAAAATTGCGCATAGTAAAACGAAGTGATACCCCGCCGCCAATTTCAAACGTTGCGCCAGGCTTTGCTACCTTAATTGCCAGAAGCGCCCGCTCGAGCTGTGGGCGGGTTGGAGAGGCGTTGGTTTTTGCAAAAATAGCCGCTCGCAGAATCTCGGTCGCAACGAGTGAATCGGCAAAAATAAAGAAATAACGTTCATACTCATTACTACTACGAACGTATTGCTTTAGTTCCTGATCGATATTTCTTTTAAGCTCCACTTGCCGCTTCCAAATTGTAATAATTTCTTGCTGCTGCTCACTAGAAAGCAAAACAGCCATACGGTGACGGACACGGTTACGCAAGTAGTCATCTCCCAGGTTCGTATTATCTTCTA
>DATHGD010000108.1:0-4201 GCA_035317765.1 Saccharimonadales bacterium (SeqCode)
AGTTTATTTGGCAAAAAGATATTGGATTTGTCAGCCTCGAAGGTTCTATTCGTCTGGCGTTTATGATCGCTATACAAATTGTCGCCATCAGCCTGTGCACCTACCTTGTCTTACATGGCCAAATGGAAGTAGCAACGGCTATTTTTGCGCTCACCTATCTGCAGCGTATCGCTTCGCAGATTTTCACGCTAGGCGATATGCTTAACGGCTACGACCAGGCCCTGCTTGAAGCCGCACCAATGAGTGATATTTTAATGCAAGATGCCATTGTTCAAGACAAGCCCAATGCCATAACCCTTCGCAATATTACCCCGACTATTACGTTAAAAGATGTCGACTACCGCTATAGTGATGCAAACGAAGACGTGCTTTCGCATATAAACCTATCCATTAAAGCGGGCGAGAAAATCGGGCTGGTTGGACCATCAGGTGCCGGCAAATCTACAATTACCCATCTTTTGCTGCGGTTTAGTGACGTTACAAAAGGAGCGATTTTAGTCGATAAAACAGACATCCGCGATATCACGCAAAAAAGCCTGCGCGAAACAATCGCTTACGTGCCGCAAGAACCAATGCTGTTTCACCGTTCACTCCGTGAAAACATCGCCTATGGTATGCGTGATGCAACCGATGAAGACGTGCGCCGCGCGGCAAAGTCGGCTAATGCTCTCGACTTCATCGATAAGCTGCCTAAAGGCCTTGATACGCTTGTGGGTGAACGCGGCGTCAAGCTTAGCGGCGGGCAACGCCAGCGTATTGCTATTGCCCGTGCCATTTTAAAAGATGCACCTATATTACTGCTTGATGAAGCAACCTCAGCGCTTGATAGCGAAAGCGAGAAGCTCATTCAGGATGCGCTCAAAAAACTCATGGAAAGCCGCACGAGCATTGTTATTGCCCACCGGCTTTCAACCATTGCCTCGCTTGATCGCATTATCGTACTCGAAGACGGTGCCATAGACGAACAAGGTGCTCACAAAGAATTACTAAAAAGAAAGGGTACGTACGCCAAGCTTTGGGCTCACCAATCGGGTGGATTTATCGAAGAATAACACAAAAAATAACCTGCTCATTACGAGCAGGTTATTTTTGTAAAAGTAGTAATTACTTTTTGTTTGCGTCAACGTTAGACTGCTTTGGTTCGTTCTGCAGTTTACCGCCAGGTTTTGTTTCCTCGGCCTGAGTATCCTGTGGAGTGTCACCACCATTTTCAGTCACAACTTCTGATTCATCTACAGCATCACCACCGGCTGCATCGTTAGCGGCCTGCAATGCGCTTGGCTCGTATACGTTAGCAATAACAAGCTCGACATCTTGGTCCATATCGGCAAATTCTACACCTTCAGGAAGTGTAATATCAGCAACCGTTAGCTTGTCATCAGTAGTCGCGAGTGAACTAATTGACATTTCAAACGAGTCCGGAAGATGAGCTGGACGCGCCTTAACGCTGATCTTTTCAATTGCCTGAAGAACAACAAGCCCGGCTTTTTCCGCTTCACTCTCACCAATACCCGTAAGGATAATCGGCACTTCGGTAGTAATAGTTTCGTTTTGCTTAATAGTATGGAACGCCAAGTGCCGGATAGAGTGCTTTACTGGATCCATATCAATGCTCTTAATAATTGCCAGCTTCTTTTTACCATCAATAATCAAGTGGACTGGGGTATGTTTTCCAGCAGCATGAGCGACTTTGGTCGTTTCGACAGTAGCCGATTGAGTCGACAGTGGTTCAGCATGGCCGCCATAGACAACGCTTGGAATCAATCCTTCGCCTCGCAGGCCCGCAGCTTTTTTACCCACTACAGTTCGTTCGTCTAGTTTCAGTGAAATATCGTTCATAGTCCTCCTCTTAGGTCTACTTTTATTATACCATTGTTGCCCGCCCGTGCTAAAATAAGACTCACTATGATACCAGGATTTGACCTTACAACTTTCGCTTCAACAACCGGCCCATGGATCGTGGTGCTTGTTCTCGCTGCCATAATATTTGCCGAATCTGGCCTGCTTATTGGTTTTTTCCTACCAGGCGATAGCATTTTATTTACTGCCGGCTTTCTTATTTTTGCCGGGACGCTCAATTTTGACATCCACCTGCTTGTAGCCATTCTTTTTGTTGCCGCAGTGCTTGGTGACAGTGTTGGCTATCTATTCGGAAGGCGCATCGGACATAAAATATTCCGTCGCCCCGACTCTTTGCTTTTTCGCCAGGAGAATATAAAAAAGGCTGAAGAGTTTTACGAAAAACATGGCGGTATTACCATTGTCGTTGCCCGATTTATTCCTATCATCCGAACGTTCGCTCCTATTGTCGCGGGTGTTGGAAAAATGCCCTACCGCACCTTCCTTATGTTCAACTTAGCCGGTGCGTTTCTTTGGGCGGGCGGCGTAACGTACGCTGGCTACTACATTGGTGAGATGCTGCACGGAGTCGGCATAGAAGTCGACACCATCTTACTTCCGATCATACTCCTCATCGTTCTTGCATCAATATTACCGCCTGCCATTCATATTTTAAAAGACAAAAAGCAGCGTGACGCTATCTGGAACGGTACAAAAAAACAAATAGCCGTTATTTTAAAGCGAAAATAATGTAGCATGAACCGTATCAGCACTACCCCTCCCTCAAGCGCCGCTTACGCAAGCAATGTCCGTACAATAGGACTTATTTTTCTTATTGGCCTTGCAGGCTTTGGCTGGCTATATTTTAGTGTCATGTCACAATCCGGTCTGGCTGTTTTTGATGAACCGCTCCACACCTGGCTCGTACTTCACCGCACGCTTCCTATAACTAACGTTATGGAAGTAATAACTAATGTCATGGCGCCTACGTATGTGGCGATATTTTCCATAGCTGGCGCGTTACTGTGGGGATGGCGTAAAAAAGAAGCATGGCGACCAACACTGCTTATTGGAGCAATGGGAATTACCCTCATCGTTACAGCATTCTTTAAAGACATTATTGCCCGCGAGCGGCCATCACCCGGCCAAATGATCCCGCCGCTTGAACTCGACTACTCGTTTCCATCGGGTCATACTATCGGCATTGCCGTTGGGGTCTTTGTTCTTGGCTACTTGCTTTATTCACGCACGCGAAGCAAAAAGACACTCTACAGCATGGTAACTTTAAGCATCGTTGGCATTGCTCTTATTGCTCTCAGCCGTCTGTATCTTGGGTATCACTGGCTAACCGATGTCAGTGCATCGGTGGCACTTGCACTTATTATTTTGGCCGCTGTCATGCTTATCGACAGATACAAACCAAAAAATATCGTCTAACTTACTTCAAAAGTTCTTTTAAGTATCTACCGGTAAATGATGTGGCTTCTTTTGCTACTTCTTCAGGCGTACCGGCTGCAACGATCATTCCGCCACCATTACCACCTTCAGGGCCCATATCGATTACGTGATCGGCAGATTTTACGACATCGAGGTTGTGCTCAATGATTACCATTGTATTGCCGCCTTCAATCAGCTTTTGTAAAATCCCCAGCAGGCGCTTTACGTCAGCGCTATGAAGGCCGGTCGTTGGCTCATCAAGAATATAGAGCGTCTTGCCGGTAGCACGCCGTGAAAGCTCGGTCGCCAGTTTAATACGCTGCGCCTCGCCGCCGCTAAAGGTTGTAGCGGGCTGTCCAAGGCGAATATAGCCAAGGCCCACTTCAACTAATGTATCGAGTTTACGAGCGATCGTTGGTACGTTTTCAAAAAATTTCGCTGCTTGCTCAACGGTCATTTCAAGCACATCGCTTACCGATGCATCTTTATATTTAATTTCCAATGCTTCGCGGTTATACCGTTTGCCCTGGCAGATATCACAGGTAACATAGACGTCTGGCAAGAAGTGCATCTCAATTTTAATCACACCATCGCCCTGACAATTTTCACAGCGGCCGCCTTTTACGTTAAAACTAAAGCGCCCCGCTTTGTAGCCACGAATGTTCGCCTCAGGAGTTGCCGCAAATAATTCACGAATCGGTGTAAAGACGCCAGTATAGGTTGCGGGATTCGAGCGCGGTGTACGGCCAATAGCCGACTGATCAATAACAATCGCTTTATCGAGCTGCTTAATACCTTCGATGTTTTCGTGTGCACCTGGTACTGTTTGGGCACGGTGCAAACGAGCCGAAAGTTCTTTGGCAAGAATATCATTTACCAGGGTCGACTTACCACTGCCGCTTACGCCGCTAACCACCGTCATCAC
>DATHGD010000109.1:0-2584 GCA_035317765.1 Saccharimonadales bacterium (SeqCode)
CTACCCGCTGCAGAATTGTTTGTTCAGATGCTTCGATATAAGGCATAAGAAGCATGTAAATATACATGCCAACGGCTAGAAGAATAATTGACGCTTGGATCGTAAATAGGCTGCTGATAATCCATAGGACGACATTAGCAAGGAGCATGGCGCGCACGGGGTTTTTGCCAAGTCCTGTTTTGGCAATAATTAACCCCCCGATAATAAAGCCAGTGCTGAGTAGACCCCATAAGAAGCCCCATACCTGGACTGGAACAAGAGACAGCCCATAGGCGTCCATGAGCGCCATAAATACTCCACCAAGGAAGTTATTAAAGGTGGTAAATAGGATGAGCGCCATAAGTCCGGGGACGCCGCGAACAAGCTTGAACGTGCCTTTTAGGTCTACTTTTTTTGATGGAGCGGGAGCACCCTCTATGTGAACCACGCCTTTTTCTGGTACTTTTACAAACCAAAGGTGAATGATGGCCAGTATCTGAATTGCGGCTGCAAGCAATAATACGTAAAACATTCCGTTTATAGCAACTAACACTCCGCTAATTACCGATGTCACCAAAAAGCCTACTCCAGATATTGTCCCAACTAGTCCATTGGCTTTATCGCGACGGTCTTCGGGGATTAAGATTGTCACCAGTGTTGGCATGGCAATATTGCGAATATTTCCCGCAATAACACCGACCATTAATAACGTCACGAATACCCATAGCGTGACACTGGCCGGATCTTTGAAAACATCATGCGGAGTTGTCTGATAAATAGCAAAACAGATAAGATACAAAACAAATGAAGCGGCCGTCGAAAGTAGCATCATCGTTTTCTTTTTATGATGGTCAACCAGGCTGCCGAACCAAATGCCCGTAAGTGCGGTCATCACTAAAAATATTCCGGCAATGATTGCCGTTGCGGCTACGGAGTTTGTCTGGAGGAATACATAGAATGTAATCGCAAACCATACGGTGTAGTCAATAACAGATACAAAAAGGGTATTACCAAGTAATTGAAAAAACGTTTTCACCCGAGGTTCATGAATGTTGAGTTCGGTCGAATTCTTTTTTTCAGTTTTAGATTTTTTCATCTATAGCCTTATTATACATTTCCGAAACGTTTAAGTGCTCGTTCGTGAGCTTTTGCAGCTTCTTCTTCGCGATTTTTTGGGTCAGCATTTGTGACAAGTGAATCTAATAGCTTTTGTGCCGCCAACATAACATCTTCGACCGCATGGTTAAACGCATGTTCATTAATCTGCGACGGGGCATTGTAGCCGGAAATCTTGCGTACGAATTGAAGCGCCGCACCACGAACTTCATCCTCGTTTGCAGTGGGCTCAAAATTAAATAACGGTTTGATATTCCGGCACATATTACCTCCTTGGTTTACTTTTCGCTTTCAACAAATTCTGCTAGACGATCCCAGGTTTGAGAGAAGCCTTCTTCCATGCCCATATCTATGACAGTTTGTAGCTCTTCTGGCTTGTCATACTTTGTACGACTAACGAGACGTGCTTTGCCATCTTCGTCGTGGAACTCGAGCGTGGATATGCCGGTAGGCATCGAATCGTTAATAGTACCATTGGCATCCGAGAATGAATCACGATACACGATCTTTTCAGGTTCATCAATTTCTTCGAATATCGCTTTGCCCCAAGATTCTTGGTTATAAAATTCACCTTGATTTTCGTCGACACATTTCATGCCGTAGAGCCAAACACCCTGTGGTTGGAACTCGAACGTTTTAATAGTCGTTTCCCAGCCATTTGGACCCCACCATTTAACAAGTTGTTCTGGATTTGCAAATGCCTCCCATAGCCGCGTGCGAGGCGCATCAAAGACGCGTTCTGCAATAAATTCGTTCGTTTCTTTGTTCACGCTGATGATGTTCTTGTTCATTTTGTGTCCTCCATTATTAATTCTTCTAATGCGTCAAAACGCTGATTCCACAATGCTTCGTAGTGTTTTAAATACTGCGAAGCATCTTTAAACGCACCGGGTGATATATGCACGACTCGCTCCTTTCCGCGCTTACGTTTCGTTATCAGGTGGGCGTTTTCTAAAACTTTAAGATGTTTCGAGATAGCAGCGAAGGTAAGGTTGTAGGATTTTGCTATTTCTCCAATTGTTAATGGCGTGGTAGCGACGCGTTGCAGGATATCACGACGGGTAGGGTCGGCGAGCGATCCAAATACCGTGTCTAACTGTAATGCATATTCAACCATTTGGTTTAATGATAGAGTATAAAGAATACTGTGTCAAGAACATACAGTGAAGATAGCATCTTTTACGTTACGTATCAGTGGTACTATTAGACCAGAAATGATTGACTTAGTTGAACCTACGAACCAGCTTTTAAATCAAAAAGCTAACAAGGTGCTTGTCGATGCTATTACTTTACCTGAGATCCAAGACACTATACGGTGTATGATCCAGCTTTCAGCAGGAAAGGGGCATGACGGTAAGGATACGCGTCAAATGGTGGGGCTAGCGGCAGTTCAACTGGGTATCAACAAGCAAATCATAACAATTGATCTTTCAGCTGACGGCTCAAATAAAGAGCAAAAGTTACAAGCCATTATCAATCCTAAAATTAC
>DATHGD010000110.1:0-6248 GCA_035317765.1 Saccharimonadales bacterium (SeqCode)
ATCTCGGGTGAGGCGGTAATTGGTGAGCTGAACAAAATGCCCCACCTGCTGATTGCCGGTCAAACCGGAAGTGGTAAGTCGGTTATGATCAACACGCTGCTTACCAGTTTGCTCTACCGTAACAGCCCGAGCGAAATGAAACTGATTTTGGTTGACCCAAAGCAAGTAGAAATGGCGCCCTACGAAGACATTCCACATCTTTTAACTCCTGTTATTACCGAGCCTGAAAAGACTATCAGCGCCCTGAAGTGGGCGGTGAACGAAATGGAGCGACGCTACAAGTTGCTAGCCGAAGAGAAAATTCGCGATATTAAAAGTTATAACCAGAAAATTCAGTCAGGCAACAAAACTATTTCAGTTGCCGACAAAGATGGTAACGAACAACAGGTTGATGACGGTGCAATGCCGTATATTGTGATTGTGATTGACGAGCTGGCCGACCTAATGATGGTTGCGGCGCGAGATGTTGAAGCGTTAGTTGTCCGTTTGGCGCAAAAAGCCCGTGCCGTGGGTATTCACCTGGTGCTCGCCACGCAGCGTCCATCGGTTGACGTTATTACCGGGCTTATCAAGGCCAACGTACCGGCGCGTATTGCCTTTACCGTAGCCAGTCAAATCGACAGCCGTACCATTTTAGACCAAGCTGGTGCCGAAAAACTACTTGGCCAGGGTGACATGCTGATTCTTACCCCAAGTATGAGCAAGCCAAAGCGTATTCAGGGCGCGTGGGTAATGGACGAAGAAGTCATGAAAATTACCGATCATTTGCGCCTGCAATCAGCACCGCAGTATAACGATGAAATTGTCTCTCAACCTGTTCAACTTAACGGCAAGGGTGGTGTCGTAATGGACTTTGACGGTGGTGGTGACGACGACATGTATAAAGACGCTCTGCGGGTAGTCATAGATAGCGGCAAAGCTAGTACTAGCTTGTTGCAGCGACGCCTGCGTGTCGGCTATGCTCGTGCAGCCCGTCTTATCGAAAACATGGAAGAACAAGGTGTCATCGGCCCAGCCGATGGTGCACGGCCCCGAGAGGTGCTTATAAGCAGTCTCGATGATCTTGGCGGCTCGGACGTTGCCTAGTATTTAGTACTCCTCGCTGTCCCTGATTGACGGAGTCGATTAAAGATACTACTGTAGAGTACAGGCTGCATGGTGTAGCTAAAAAGACGGTATTGCCCGCCTTTACTACGAGAGAGATATGGTAGGACATGTCAGAAAAGCTAGTTCACGAGCTCAAAAGACAGCTTCAAGCACAGCGTGAGCGAGCCAAGAGATTGGGTGCTGCGATGGTGCACACAAGCACTAAGGATGATTTTATTCTCAGCGGTCCCGAAGGCAGTTTGCATGTCTATCGAGAGGGAAGAAGTATGCGTATTTTTTTGCATACCGCAAAAAAGAATATGCCCTTCAGTGTCGACTTTGTCTATGGGCAAATTCCTCGCAGTCTGAAGCCTAGTGTGCTCGAATTTCTTGTTCGTGGTTCGAAGGAAATGGAAGTTGCGCCTCTACTCTACATGCCTTACGGCATTGTCAATAAAGGGCGGCTTGTGGGAGTGTGCTTTACAACGGACAGAGCAGGACAGGGGGCTATCGATCGTTTGGGTCTTGTTCCGGATATTTACGTGGTTGCGGACATTGCTCCGAAGTGGTTGTCGACTCCCGTGCCAAATCTTGCTACGTGGCTTGGGTGTTTCTGGGCCGAGTACGGTGCCAAGAGGGTGATCAACCTTTCGCCACGCCTTGTGTGTTTTCAATCGCCGATTCATGTTTACGCCAAAGGCGAACAGAACTGGTTGGCATTTGATGATTCCGATGGCCAGAAGCCCACAATTCTTGAGGGCAAGCAATATATTTTATGGGACCACGTTACTGGTCGCCCTGCACAGAAAGTGCGCAGTGGCGGCAATGGTTATGGGTACATGAACGACAAGTTTACTTACTATTGCTAGCCGCACCAAAAGCTCCTGTGGGTTAAAGCCCGCAAAGAGGATAGTTGCTGGGGTGTTTTGTGAGCGTTTATACGCTCCGGATCACCTCGCGGCTGTCCTCGTTTTTTATGGGACCAGTAATACTGGTATTTTACAACAAATTAGGCTATAATATAGAGGTTATCAACTCGGCTCATTCTTTGAAATGAGCATCCAAACGGATTCCAGAGGAGGAAATCTATGAAAGAATACGAACTAACCATTCTGATTCACCCCGATCTTGAGGCAGACCTCGAGACACCGCTTACGAAAGTTCGCGATATTATCAAAAACGCTGGTGGTGAAATTACCCGCGAAGACAACTGGGGCAAAAAGAAACTTGCTTACAAGATCAACCGCGAAGATTTTGCCGTGTACGTATACATGGATGTAAAACTTCCATCTGACGCACCACTCAAAATCAGCAACACGCTCAACATCACCGATGAAGTACTGCGCTACCTGCTTGTGAGTGTTGATGAAAAGGGACGAAAAGCCCTTGAGGACGCGAAAACACGATCAGCTGCACGCAACGATGACGTAAAAGAAGAGGAGTAGGGAATATGGCCAAAAGCATCAACCAAGTGATTATCATGGGACGCCTTACGCGCGACCCCGAAGTTCGGACGACATCAACAGGTAAGACAATCACGAGTTTTTCACTCGCGGTTGATCGCGGCGGCCAAGATGACGCGGCAGACTTTTTCGATGTTACGGCATGGGAAAAGCTCGGCGAACTAGTAAGCCAGTACCTTTCAAAGGGACGCCGCTGCCTTGTGCAGGGACGCCTTCGCCAAGATAGCTGGGATGACAAAGAAACCGGCAAGAAGCGCAGCAAGATAGAAGTAGTTGCAACAGACGTAACCTTTCTTGACGGCCCTAGCGGCGACAACGCTGGTGCATCGAACGCTAACTACTCGAACAATTCTGGCAGTGCCAGCCCTAAGAAAAAATCTGATGACGTTGTGATTCAGGATATTGACGACAAACCTATTGATTTAAGTGAGATTCCTTTTTAGGAACAACAGGAGAAACCCTCGATGATTAACAATAAGCGATTTAAAAAAGATACGCCTGCGTATTTTGACTACAAAGACGTAAAGACTCTACAGCGTTTTATTAACGTGTACGGACAAATTGAACCAATTGCAAAAACTGGCCTGAGCGCAAAGCAACAGCGCCAGCTTGCAACGGCTATCAAGCGCGCCCGACACTTGGCACTTATGCCATTTGTTATCTCTAACTAATATTTTAATTTAGAGAACTCTGCAGCGCATACTAACTATTTGTGCGCTGCGTAGCATTTCTAAAACCCCAGGAGTAGTTGAATATGTACCAACCAACTGATTTGAAAAAAGGTGTCGTATGCCAAATTGATGGCAAGCCATACCGCGTGATTGAATACGGCCAAAAAGTGATGGGTCGTGGCGGGAGCATTGTAAATGTGAAGCTAAAGAACCTTATCGATGGCAGCGTTATTCCAAAAACCTTTAAGGGTCAGGACAAAATTGAACGTGCAGAGGTGAGTACTAAAACAGTTCAGTATTTGTACACCGATGGCGAACAGTTTTTCTTTATGGATCCGGAAAACTTTGAACAGTTTGAGCTTCGTGCTGATATTGTTGACGCGGCCGCGAGCTACCTCAAAGAAGGTGATAATCTGAGTTTGCAGTTTTTCGATGGAAAAGTGATTAACGTTGAACTTCCAAAGAATTTGTACCTGGAAGTGACCTATGCCGAAGATGTGGTAAAGGGTGATACAACCAGTAACGTACTAAAAGACGCAACACTTGAAACGGGGCTAGTGGTAAAAGTACCGGCCTTTATAAAAACAGGTGATGTTATTTCTGTCGACACGACAACCGGTGAATATCGCGAACGTAAAAAGTAAAGCGATTTCTACACATGTTTTACCCCACGACTGGCTGTCGTGGGGTTTTGTGCAGCTACGTTACCGGCCCAAAATCCCTGCACGGTATGCGGGCTCCAGAAGAAGCTTGAGCAATTCGCGTTGTTTACCCTGGCGTAGAGCAGTAACAAGAAACCGTGCGGCGGGGCTGATCAAACGAGTTGGGTTTCTAAGGTTCATCTGGCATTCCCATCCCAGAATAACCAGAAAAGCATCCTCGTATCGTGGCAGTCCCTGCATGCGCACTCTGAAGCTTCGCCGGGCATCTGTCATACGTTTTGCGGCGCCGGGTATGCCCATTTGAGCATGCATTCTTGCAAGTGTTGCTTCAAAATAGGCCAGGTCGGCTGGCACGAAACGCTCGAGGTCAGGGGTTGTTACCCCTTCTGTTTCAAGCTTCCGAATTGCTGCCTCAACCATTTTGATGCCCTTACTCGCCTCCTTGTCTCTATACATCGAGGCCCGGTCATTCAAAATATAGGCGGCAATTGCTTGGCCATCTGCAACATGGTTGGCTAACTTGTATGCCGCTTCAAAATCTACTTCTGCTTCCTTGATACTGTTTAGGTGTCGCAGGTTAACTGCTCTTATGCACCCTTGTACATATGCATAGGAAAGGCTGTTTTCCTTAACCTCCGCAAGAAGTTGCTCGGTATAAATGAGCGATTGCTCGTAATATCCAGCATTCTTGAGGCGACTTGCTTTGTGATAAAGCTCGACTTGCTTGGGCGATGACCACATGGTATTCCTTAGGTCGATTGTTAATGCACCCCTTTATTATAAGCCAAGAGCAATGTCGATGGGCGCATAACGCTAATGCTATAATAGTGCTATGTCAACAGTCACAGGGGCTGGAAAAGAAACACCAGTACTTCGCAAGAAAAACGATAACGCAACTGAGAGGTGGCGCGTACGTTTTTTGTTGCAACATAAGCCCTGGCACGTACCGGTGTATGTTATTCTTTGCGCCGTAGTAGCGGCAATTGTAATAGCGCAGCTGGCGTACCCGCCCGATCGTGGGTTACCGCTGGCAAGTATGGCAGGAAAGTCGTTTGCTTTTTCATCTTCAGCAGCCAGTATAAAGGCTGTTCAAGAGCAGTTTGATCGCACGAAAATAGAACTTACTATTGGTTCGGATAGATCTGCTACGTATACGTTAAAAACTGCGGGCGCAGAGCCGAATACCGAATTAATGGCAAAAAAACTAAGCGATTACCCCCTTTGGCAGCGATTTATTCCGGGGTCTATTTTTTGGCAACCAGCCCAAGTAACATTGGCGGACGTGTATTATTCGAATGAACCGTTAAAGAAATTCAGTGACACGACAAGTAAAGTGTTTAACTTTCCACCCCAGAACGCGCGACTGGCTATTAAAGAGGGAAAATTAGAAGCGAGTAATTCATTTCGAGGAAGTACGGTAAAAAGCAGTGACCTACTACAGGCTATTAATAGTGCACGGCTGATATTGGGGAAAACGACTACGATCACCATACCAGCCAAGCGACAGGCGCCTGATCGCACGGCGAAAGACCTGGTGAAAGTTCGCGGACAGGCAGAGACAGCGCTGGCGCATACCGTGGTTGTACGCGCGGACGATAAGGAGTTTTCACCAAGTAAGCAGGAGCTAGCAACATGGATTATTTTGAGCACAAACGATAAGGGCGATGTGTCGATTTCTACCGATAAGGGAAAAATTGCGCAGTATCTTAACTATGTGAATACAAAAGTAGGCACGCCGGCAGGGCAGACTGACATTAGTATTATAGACGGCAGAGAAGCGGGCCGCACGACAGGGGCGGTGGGCCGGGCGATTGATACTAACCAACTGGCGGATCAGCTGGCGGCGGATATCCTTGTTCCACCACTGGCAGTTTCGCGCACGGCAACGTTTACCCAAACGCAACCGAGCGTCATATTTAACAGTAAGTACACAACCACTCAGGCAGGTCTTCAGGCCTATGCTGATGACGTGGCCAGAACGAAAAATATGCATATTTATATCCGACAGCTTGATGGTGCGGGCTGGACGGTGGCCGCCCGGGCTTCAGAAAGTATTCCTAGCGGCAGTACCTATAAGTTATTTGTTGCGCTCGTATTATTCGACAAAATGGATAGGGGTGAAGTCCATTGGGGCGACCCCATGCTCGATACCACGGTGGCGGGCTGTTTTGAGCGCATGACGGTTGCCTCAACTAATCCGTGCGCCGAAAAATGGATAGCAGACTTTGGCCGGCAGTATATTAATGATTTTATTCACGCCCGTGGGTTTAGCGGCGGAACATCGTTTACTACCGGCTCCGCCAACCAAACGACCGCTGTTGACCTCAGTAAGTTTATGGCGGGGTTAAATGATGGTACACTAGTGA
>DATHGD010000111.1:0-4504 GCA_035317765.1 Saccharimonadales bacterium (SeqCode)
ACCAGGCGGGCTACCTTGGATAGCTTTTGGCCGATAGCCACGTAGATGTTAATCACACCCGTTTTTTGCTTACCCTGGTTAATCATGGTGTCGATAGTAATGGCTGTTTTACCGGTTTGACGGTCGCCAATAATCAGCTCGCGCTGACCACGGCCAATCGGGAACATGGCATCAATAGCCATAATACCGGTCATAAGTGGTTCGTGTACCGATTTACGACCCATAACGCCAATAGCTTCGCGTTCAACAAGGCCCATTTGCTTTGTTTTGATCGCCGGGCCACCGTCTAGCGGACGACCGAGCGGGTCAACCACGCGGCCAAGTAATTCCGGACCAACCGGAACTTCGAGCAGCATGCCTTTTAGGCGCACCGTGTTACCGGCAGACACGTCAATGTCGCTACCAAGCAGCACCGCACCGATTTCATCTTCCATTAAGTTAAGGGCAAACGCCTCAACGATTCCATTTTTCGTCTCGATCTCGAGCATTTCAGAGAAACCGGCACTGCGCAGGCCATGAACCCATGCAACACCATCACCAATCCTGGTGACAACTCCAACGTTCTCGAGGCCTTCAGATGTCTGCAGGCCCGCGATTGCATCGCGTAGGTCTTTTGACAATTCTGTTACTGCTATATCAGCCATGTAATTCCTCTTTTTCCTTATAATTGCTTCGCTTTTAAAGCGTTTAATTTTCGTTGGATCGTACCGTCAAACCGTTTGCCCGGTACATTTATTCGTACACCACCTATAACGGTTGGGTCGATTGTTTCGCGTAGCTGCAGGCTTTTACCGCCAACCAGCTTTGCAATCTCTGCCTTTAGCCCCGCACCCAAAGGGTGAGCGCTCGTAACATCGGCCACAATAACACCGCGAGCCGCAAGTGCGTCCTCGATATCACGGACCAGTAGCTCTAACTCGCGCGTTCGCCTCGTATCAACCAAATATGCCGCTACTTCTTTTACTGCATCGGCTACCGAAGTTCCACCAATCAGCTTATCGGCACTATAAGCAGCAATTTTGCGCCGAGACAAACGAACAGCCATAGCTTACTTGGCCTCCTTGATAGCTGCCGAAATAACATTTTCGTCTACCTTTGCAGTGACTGTTTTGCCAAGTACTTTTTCAGTCGCTTGAGCAACAAGTTGCAGCGTTTCGTTGTGAAGCGCTTTTTTGGCGGCCACGATGTCTTTACTAATTTGGTCGTGAGCATCAGCTACAATACGTTCGGCACGTTCTTTCGACTTGGCATCGGCTTTTTCAAGCGCAGCCGCAGCTTCTTCTTTAGCAGTTGAAACAATGTCGCTTGCTTCAAGACGAGCTTGCTTGAGGGCTTTTTCAACTTCGCTTTTTGCCTCGGTTGCTTGTTGCTTGGCTTCTTCGGCGGCTTTACTGCCGGCTTCGATCTCATTTTGGCGGTTATCAACCACTTTGATGAGGCTTGGATAGACGAACTTGCCCATAAGCCACACCAAAACCGAAAAGGCAATCAGCTGGAAAACAAGCATCTTCCAGTCAATGCCAAGCGCGCTAAACAAGTCGGCGGAAGGGGCGCTTGCTTGTGCGAATTGTGTTGTTATTATATTCATACGAAATAGTTACCTTTTTGTCTTAGAGGAATTTCGCAATAATAGCCACAACGATACCAATGATGGCCAGTGAGTCCGAGAACACAATAGCGGTGATCATAAGAGTACGGATGTCACTTAGTTTTTCTGGGTTACGACCAAGTGCGTTTAGGGCGCCGGCACCAATAAAGCCAACTCCAAGTGCCGCACCAAGTGCTGGCAACGCGTAGGTCAGTCCAAATGCTAGTTCTTGCATAATTAATATATCTCCTTTTATTTATTACCTTAAATTATATCATTCTCTTGCCGTGACAGCGGTAGGTGCGGTATCAGCAGAGGAATGGTCGGGATGAGTGAGTTCGGGGTGGGCCTGTGTGCCGCCATGGGAATCGAGCGCAAGCGCGGTAAAAATGATCGTCAGCACAAAGAATACATATGCCTGAATAAGGCCGATAAACAGTTCGAAGCCCATAAACAGCGGCAACACCGCTACCGACAGGTAGCTAGTCAGCGCACCAATGATAATAAGCAAAATCTCACCGGCAAAAGCGTTACCAAACAAACGCAGCGACAGGGCAGAATAACGCGAAACTTCACCAATCAGCTCCAAAAAGCCCTCAAATGAACCAATTGGATCCTTGAACGGGTTACGAAGGTAACGGCGAAGGTTACCAATATGACCATGTTGGCGAATGGCGTATACCTGCACGATAATTAAAGCAATAATGGCAAGCGCAAACGTAAAGTTCATGTCGGCCGTAATGCTGCGGAGCACCGGTACACCGTTATAGAAAATTGTCTCCAGGCCCGGGATAATACTCATCCAGTACGAAATAAGCACGTAAAAGAAAATAGTAAGCGCCAATGGAGCGATTTTGCGAGCCAGCTTTTTATCGGGGATAACGCTGTCTATTTGCGAAAGCATGCCCTCAAATGCCCACTGCATAAACCCGACAAAGCGGTTGTAACGGCCACGGGCCACCATTTGCGAAACATAAATAAAGATAGCCAGGAAAATAGCCAGACTAATGGCACCGGTCACCATGGAATTAGTAACGTTAAAACCAAACACCGTAAATAACGTCTGAGACGCCAGGCTAATGTGGATATCGAGGGCTGCAAAATTATTTATCATTTTTTCTTACTTCTTTCATTTGGCGGCGTACCAGTAAAAAGGCGACACCTGCTCCTGCTACGATTCCCGTGGTCATAACCCATGGCGTAGTGTGAAGCTGCTTATCAATGAGAAGACCCAGTATGGTCAACCCAATCGTTGGCACAAACATCCGCCACGTTGTGTCGCCAATGGTGCCAAGCAATAAAACAACCGTCGATCGATCCGGCGGCGTGGGCTTTTTATCACCATCGTTTTGTAACGAACTCATGTACTCACTACTATAACAGCGGAGGCGTAGTTTGCCTAGGGGGTAGACTTGAAGTAAGGCGTATTGTTGCCCGTGACGTTTAAACCTTGATACACTAACACTGGCTATGCCTCGACAAAATAACACCCAAAAACACCAGCCCTTCCGTCTTGCCCGCAACTGCGAAGACAAGCGCCGCTTTAGGTCCGAAAAAGACGCGCTCGAAA
Organism: Saccharimonadales bacterium (SeqCode); assembly: GCA_035317765.1. GTDB lineage: Bacteria > Patescibacteriota > Saccharimonadia > Saccharimonadales > Saccharimonadaceae > DATHGD01. The sequence continues at coordinate 3,159 of DATHGD010000111.1, forward strand.
CGGCCGAACATCAAATGCTGATTAACCCGGGGCTAGAACTTGGGGTGTACAAGTGTCATTTCTGCAGCAACTGGCACCTTACCAGCCAGGCAAAACGTAGCAATAATTCATAATTTACTGTATAATACTATACAGAATATAGTAAACAACAAGGGGATACCGATGAGCGACACCAACGATGCGCAAATAACTATCTATAGCACCACGTGGTGCGCATTTTGTAAAACCGAAAAACAATATCTCGATAAACTTGGCATAAAATATATCGCCAAAGACATCGAACAGGACAAAGCTGCTTACGAAGAGCTGATGGAAAAAAGTAATGGCGGCTACCAAGGCGTTCCTGTTACCGATATCGCCGGCACGCTCGTATTGGGCTTTGACCGCCGTAAAATCGATAGTCTTATTCAAGAAAAGGGAATTGTTGGCACCCCAGCAGTTGCCTAAGTCACATCTTTAAACTTCTCTCACCGCGGTGTCTATTGCAGGTACCGTGGTTTGACGTTTTGGATTTTATTTGTTCTGGGTACTAACGGGGGAGAAGGATGCGCAAAAATACACATCAACTTCTCCACCCGGAGCCCCTACTGCAAGGTCTTTTCGCGTCTTGGCACGCGACTACTTCAAGTGAGTCACTTCACCCACGGATAAAAATTCCGTAGGCTCTTCATGTACAATAAAACACCCATCTATCTTGACTGTCCCGGGATGCGTAAAAATGCAATGAAACTCCGTTTTCAATCTGCTTTCTGGGTCAATCACAGAGAGATCGGGCTTGTCCCGTGGGCCTTGGACATTCGTAAGATGTAGCTCGTGAAGGTCACAGAGCTTATCCGGTTCACCTCTGTAATCACGTAACCCACGATATACCCGGGAAACCTTTTGGTCGGAATCCCGAACTAAAACCAAAACCGTTGGTCCGAGTGCCTCGATAAAAAGCTGAGCATCAGGAGGGAGGGGCGAAGACATAACATCTCCTCTTACAGTAGGGTCCGTCTCTCGTAGTGGAGACGCAATGCATAATGTCACATCCTGTCCTTGTAATCAACAAGATGGTTTTCATCTTTCCTGGTAACTCCTGGGGCTACTGGCACGAGTAGCGCCAGGAATCACCAGGAGGGAAGCGCGCTCAAAAGGCGTCTGCTTCCCAGCCTGGAATTCCCTACTGCGGTTATTAGTGAACTATGATAGAATCCGAAAGTGATACGATTCTCTTCGGATTGGGTGGCGTAGCGAGTACCTTAAGCGCCAGCCACTCATCAAACTCGGCGTGCACCTCTTGTTTTGAACGATGGATGATCTCAAGCGTAACTTCTTCTATTGCTCCGTTTCGCCAATCGTTGAGA
>DATHGD010000112.1:0-5532 GCA_035317765.1 Saccharimonadales bacterium (SeqCode)
GCTTCTGGGTTCTCTTTGTCGGCAATGGTTTCGCCAATGTGCGCATCGGCAATACCGGTAAGCGCAATAATGTCGCCAGCAATAGCGCTGTCGACCTCTTCGCGGTTAAGGCCACGGTAGCCAAAAATCTTGTCGATTTTAGCGTTTACCAGTGTTCCATCGCGCTTCATAAGCACAACTTGCTGGTTACGCGTAGCATTGCCACGGGTAATACGGCCAATGGCGTATTTACCAAGGAAAGAATCGTATTGTAAAGAAGTAACAAGCAGTTGGAATGGCTTGTCGGCTTCAACAGTTGGGGCGGGAATATCACTGACAATCGCGTCAAAAATTGGCGTAAGGTCGGCGTGTTCGGCGGTGTTATCGGGTAGTTCCGTCCAGGCTTTGCCTTCGCGACCAATCGCAAAGTACACCGGATAGTGCAGCTGGCTGTCATCGATAGCAAGTTCCAAGAACAGATCAGAGATTTCATCGATAACTTCGTCAATACGGCGAGATGGCTTGTCGATTTTGTTAATAACAACCACCGGCTTAAGACCAAGTTCAAGCGCCTTTGACAGCACAAACTTAGTTTGTGGCATTGGACCTTCTTGGGCATCGACAATAAGCAACACGCCATCGGCCATATTAAGCGTACGTTCTACTTCACCGCTAAAGTCGGCGTGGCCTGGGGTGTCGATAATGTTTATTTTGTAATCGTTATGATAGATCGATGTTTGCTTGGCGGTAATAGTAATACCGCGTTCGTGCTCTTGGTCACCGCTATCCATAATAAGCTCTTGGCTCATTTCGGCCTGGTTATCACGAAAGGTGTTACTTTGTTTTAAAAGACCATCAACAAGAGTGGTCTTGCCATGGTCAACGTGGGCGATAATTGCAATGTTACGAATGTGTTTTTGGTCTATCATAAAAATAAAGTCCATGAGCGGACAGTTCCTTATCTATAAGTATACCATAGATTGAAGAATTTTAAAAGAGGTATCGGTTATTTTGTATCTGTTACTTGCGTTTCGCTGGTGCATCGAGTAAAATCGCCAAAATTGCCTTCAATTGGCCAAGCTGGGTTTCATTCAGCCGTTTAAATTCAGGTAACTCATAATCAGCCATAGCTACGAGTATTTCCTGGCGAAGTGCAGTACCGCGCGAGGTAAGTGAAATCATCTTCTCGCGGCGATCCTGAGGGTTTTCCTGGCGTTGAATATACCCTTGGGCAAGCAATCTATCAACAATACCCGTCACGTTTGAAGCATCACACGCCAGAAAACACGACACCATGTTCATAGGAATAGGCTCGCCCGGCTGCATAACCCCAAGCGTCTGCATTTGCACTACTGTTAAATCGTGACTTTCGGCTAGCTTTATAAGGCCGTGTTTAGCACGGGTCGCTACTTGAACGAGCATCCAATATACATTATTATCAAGCTTCGCGTTTTCCATTATGTTCATATTTTACAGCAAAAATGTTATTTTGCAAATTACTTGACTACTTCAACTATATTGATTTATGATAGTTGAAGTTTAAAACTAATTTAAGAAAGGTTTTTATGAAACAACATTCAAAATGGATTATCCTGGCGCTCCTCGCGGTTGTCATGTTTATGGTAGTCCTCGACTCTGCCATTGCAAACGTTGCACTACCTGCTATTCAACAAAGTTTAGGCTTTAGCAGCAGCGCGCTGCAGTGGGTTATTACAGTGTACGCCCTTACGTTTGGAGGCACATTGCTTCTTGGCGGACGTGCTGCCGACCTGTTTGGCCGGCGCCGGGTACTGATTGGCGGAATTATCGCTTTTACTATTAGCTCACTATTTATTGGCATCGCCAATACGCCAGTCGAGATGATCGCCTTTCGGGCAATACAAGGTGTAGCAGCGGCATTTATGTCACCAAGCGCCCTATCGATTGTGCTCACCACCTTCCGTGAAGGTAACGATCGCAACAAGGCTATTGGTATTTGGTCAACCGTTGCCGCCGGCGGCGCTGCAGTCGGCCTAGTGCTTGGTGGTATTCTTACCGAGTACCTTAACTGGCGCTGGAATTTCTTTATTAACATTCCTATTGGTATTTTAACGATCTGGGGCATCATGAAGGTCGTGCCAAAGCACAGCAGCACCGCTTCGCATCGTCATCTTGACCTTCGCGGCGCAGCTCTTGTTACCTCTGGATTAATGGCTCTTGTATACGGCCTTACCGAAGCATCTAACTGGGGTTGGCTGAGTCCGGCAACACTTGGCATGCTCGCACTTTCAGTACTTCTTATCGTGGGATTTGTCTGGAACGAATCGAAGGTAGCCCACCCGCTTGTACCGCTTTCTATCTTTAAAATCCGTAATGTATCAGGCGCCAACCTGATGGTTATTCCGCTCATGGCCGGCATGATGGGAATGTTCTTTCTGCTTTCACTCTACATGCAAATGGTGATGCGCTACGACCCCGTAAAAACAGGCCTGGCTTTCATTATCTTCCCGATTATCATTGGAATCGTGTCTAATATTGTTCCTCGATTCATCGGAAAACTCGGCTTTAAGCGCTTTTTGGTGATTGGATCGTCATTGTTAATACTGGGCCTCGCATGGCTGAGCACTATTTCCCAAACGAGTAATTACTTTACGACTATCTTGCCAGCAATTGTCTTGATGGCAGGCGGCATGGGCATGAGTTTCGTGGCAGTCACCATTGCCGCAACCTCGGGCGTGCATGCCGACCAGGCAGGCCTTGCCTCGGGCCTGCTCAACGTTTCCCAGCAAATGGGCGGCGCACTGGGCCTGGCTATTCTTTCAGGTGTAGCCACAGGTGTCACTGAAGCATCGGCACACCTTGGAGCAGCCGGTTCAGTTGTCCAAGGCGATAAGGTAGCCTTTATGGTAGCGACACTGTTTGGCGTCTTTGCACTTATTCTGGCGATTACTGTTATTCGCACACCAAAACAGACGACTAAAGCTGCGGTTACTGAACCTGTTGTTGTTCACTAAACCATAGACAATTGTTCAATTAATAAATCGTTCGGCTGGCATGTATGTATTTTATGTGTTGATTTGTTTGTTGATAAATGTTACTTTATATGTGGTTGTACTACCCGATCCTACGACAGGAGAATCGTATGAACCTTTTGCCCATTCCCCCCGCGCTGGCGGTTGTGTTCGGAGCACTGCTTCTTGCCGCGATCCTGAAGCTCATCGGGAACAAGGTCGAGGCAGAGAGTCACCCCGTCTTGGACAGGGCGATCGATGTCGCGACAGTTCTGGCTTCCACTACGGTGATCACCGGGCTGATCACGACACCGCTCGTGTCATCGTTCAGTGCCCTGGGCAAGAAGCTGATCGACAATGTCTCGGCAAACACCAGTCAGGCGTTGGGTGTTGGTATCAACATCGTGACCGCCGTTGTGACCGTTGGCCTCCTGATCTGGCTCTTCAAGCGGTACGAAAAGGATGAGAAGGTCCTCGACCTGCTCATCCTTTCCGTGGTACTGCTGGTCGCAGGCACGGCCTTCCCGTACGTGAACAGCGTACTGCAAGCATGGGTGGGCTACCCGGTCGCCTTCGTCTGGAACACGGGCGTGACGATCTTCAACACCGTCTCGAACGTCCACTTCAGCGTGTAGGCAGTCGAGTTCCACAATGCCCATGTCCGTCTCGAGTTCCCCATTTCGAACTCGATGGACATGGGCAAGTTTTTTATTCATAACAAAAATTATCTATTAGCTCTTCTCTTTAAGACAATATGAAACTAGGTTCGTCCAGCACTTCCACGGCTAATAGCCACGATAAGTGCTGGACGAGCCTCTTCTTAGGAGTAGAACCTACGCCTAAGGTACTTCAGGATGCCCTTACATCGCGTTAAATACTCTTTTGAGGTACTGCTCACCCCTCGGGTAATTAACAACGATGCTTATTTTACTAAGATGCGAGGGGTCGGAGTTCATAAACGACTTAACGGCAAGTGCTGTCTCTTTTAGGGCGTGATCGTCGACCCTGAGGCCGTTACGAACCACAGGAAGAACCACGGAACGAAGTCGATTGACGTTTGCAGTGATTAGGCCTGCGGATATCACCTTGCGAAGAGATTCTCGCGGATGATGCGGCACGAATATTACACACGCAAACGAGCCATAGTGACGCCGCGGGGGAGTAACCATGACCGCCTCGAGATTGGTAAGTCGCATTGCTTCAATTTGACTGTGATACAGCGCCCCGGCACACTCTTCAATCTGCTGATCAAGTAGTCCAGTTCGAGTACCATCTGGCCTGATCGTTGCAATAAGTGCGCCAGCCTCCACTTCGGTAATGTCGCCGCTCAAGACGTTAACAAGAACCACGGGGGTCGCTCCTGAAGGTATCTAGGCATTGCCTAGGTCATTCCACACTGGAAGACAACGTATAATAACGTATTAAAAAGAATGATGTCAATATTTGGTGGAGCATATCGGATTCGAACCGATGACCTCTTCCATGCCATGGAAGCGCGCTAGCCAACTGCGCCAATGCCCCGAACTAGGTTATTGTACCAAAAACTCGCCCCCTTTTCTATAGAGGCGAGCTTTTCGCTGCTACGCGCCCACCCGGGGCACGGTTTTTGTTTTAAACTGTTTGTTTTATACCAAAAGGCGACCCCTTTGGCGTACCAGCGTAGCTTCATTATGCACCTGTTAATACGGAATTTCAAGCTTATGCTAGTATTGTTTTGAAAAATATGCTTAAATAACAGTGTTCAGAAGCACGCGCATATTAAGGCAAAAGGCGGGCGCTTACCTCTTACAGGTAAACTCTCTTCTTCGCTAGATATCCGTAGACAGCGGTCGATCTGACGATAATTTAGCATCAGATAAGAAGAAAAGAGTACCTATTATGGCACAACCACAAAATCTATTCATCGGTAGCCTTGCTTATGCAACTAACGATGAAACACTACAAGCTCACTTTGAGCAAATTGGCCCAGTTGAAAGCGCGCACGTAATCACTGACCGTGACAGCGGCCGCAGCAAAGGATTTGGATTCGTTCAAATGGTAAATGCAGACGACAACCAAAAAGCTATCGACCAGCTCGATGGCAAAGAGCTTGACGGCCGCGCAATCAGCGTTGGCTTGGCTCGTCCAAAAGAAGATCGCCCAAAGCGTGACTTCGGCGGCAGCAATGACCGCGGTGGTAACGGTGGCGGCGGCGCAGGCGGTTCATTCCGTCAGCGTAGCTGGTAATTCGTTACCGAGTCTTATGAAAATACCCCGCCAATTTGGCGGGGTATTTTTGTTAGCGTAGCTGCGACTCAAACATTGTATAGTACGGCCCATGGTTTCTCACCAACTCTTGGTGCGTCCCCTGCTCGACAACCTTACCATCCTGTAGCATATAAATAATATCTGCTTTTTCTATAGTCGTAAGACGATGGCTAATAGTGATAACGGTGCGTTTTTTATCAGCGAATAATCGTCTGAAGATACGAGCTTCAGCAAGCGCATCAATGGCCGAGGTTGGCTCATCTAAAATAATAATGGGGCTATCGCGATAAAAGTTACGCGCTAAAGCTAACCGTTG
>DATHGD010000113.1:0-3659 GCA_035317765.1 Saccharimonadales bacterium (SeqCode)
TTGAGCCAGTGTTGACCTAGGGATTTATTAGGACCGGCCATTATCTATAGATATCCTGAAGGCCCTGTGACGCCTTACAACTTGGCCATGGCTGCCAGCCACGCCGTTGATATGTCTCCCAGGCTTTTTGGTCTTGTACCGATGCCGGTGCATCTGCAGGATCATAAAATCCTCCGTAGTTAGCCCAGGTTGAGTAGTCATATTGGTACGCGCCGCGATACTTGGGATTTTTTGTATTGGCATAATTGCCACCCGACTCACACGAGCGAAGACGAGCCAGTGCGCCACCGAAATCACCGCTGAAAGTATTGCTCATTTTTGTTCCAATTACCTCTACCTGCTTTGAAGCTTCTTTGGTAACAACACTCTGAATTTCTTTACGACTGATTTCTTGACCATTTTTCATTTCGATTTCAAAGGTAACCGTCTTTTTGCCCACAACACCTGGCGTTTTTATTTGCTTGTACCCTACCTCGTGGTCGGCATCCTGGATTTTTTCGGTCTCAAAAGCAACGTCATGCTCCTCGGTAGCGGTTTGTTTGCCGTTTCGCCATAGTTCAATCGTCATGCCGGACTGAATGCTGGCATCTTTTGCCACGGACAACGTATCGTCTTTGCCGATGGTAATAGCTTTTTGCTTAAGCATATCGCCAACGGTTTTTGCCTGAGTGTAGGCGGTTTTTTTCGTGCCATAGAGTACCAGGTTAAACGGCGTAGCACGGGCAATCGATAGCTGCACGCCTGCTCCTTGGCTTACCATATCGGTATTGGCGTCAATCGTGGCTATGTCTTCATCGTGCAGGTCAATATGAGCTTGGGCGGTAATTTGCTTGGGCGTTTGATACGATGACATAATCTTTTGGCGAATAGCACCGTCAATAATAGTAACTGGGCGGGCCCGGTACACGTTTACTTCGTAGTTATTGGCCACCAGCGACTCATCAAGACCTGGTTCGACTATGTCGTTTGGGTCAATCTCTATGCCAGCCTCTGCAAATGCATCACGAAGCGTTGTTGCTTTTGTAATAATACCTTTGTTTTGACCGCGGTCATGAATAGTAATGAGCCGTTGGCCGGCAGCCGGCTGCGTTGGTTCGGCACTCACCCGAGAGGCAATAACGACACCAAAACAAGCAACCAGCAAAGAAGCTATGGCAATAATAAGGCCAAAAGGGGTCGTGGATATTCGAAGTAGACTCTTCATAAGTAGGGTTACACCTCCACGGTGCACTGGAGTTAATTATAGCAAAATCGGGCTTTTTTGGGTAGTTTTACAACAATGACCTACAGTTTTTCAAGTCGGGCGTATTCTACGTTGAGTTTTTTCGTTTGACCGCCGGCAAATTGCACCGTTACAGCCATGCCGTCAATATCAATAATTTCGCCAACGCCAAATTGTGCCGAGCGTACGCCGTCACCTATATCAAAATCGGGGACATCGTTAAATTCATCATATTCGCTCGCCCTTTGGAATGACGGCGGAGCCACGGCCATGATTTCGTGCCCCATATCGGCAAGAAATCTCGAAGCCGGATTGTAGCCGCGCTGGCCAAATTGAAGGCGGCTTTGAGCGTAGCTAAGGTGCAGTTCTTCGCGAGCACGGGTCATGCCTACGTAGCACAGGCGGCGCTCTTCCTCGAGTTCTTTTGGGCCAGCATCGTATACGCGCGCCGTTGGGAAAATCCCCTCTTCCATACCCACCATAAACACTACCGGAAACTCAAGGCCTTTGGCGGCATGAATAGTCATAAGTGTCACCTTTTGCTCGGTACTACCAGTATCAGCACTCGACATCAATGCCACTTCTTCCAGAAAGTCAGGCAGCGTTGCAAATGATTTCGCGTCAGATACGAGCGAACCAAGGTTTGCCTCGCGCTCCTCGGCCTGCGGCGTGCCATCAAGCAGATAGTCGCGGTAGCCTGTTTTTTCGATTAATAGTTCAATAATATCGCTTGGCGTAGCCCCTGATTGCACCTTTGCCTGAAGCAGGCGCAGCATTTCGCCAAAGCTTGCCAGGGCAATTTTGGCGCGGCCCGTCAGCGTACTGGTTTGCTCGACATTAGCAAGTGCCGCAATAATATCAAGCCCGTTACTTGCCTGCCATAGCATAAATTTTTCAAGGCTGGTCGCGCCAACACCACGCACCGGAATATTAACGATTCTGCTAAAACTCATGCGGTCGTTTGGCTGGTACAGCAGGCGTAAATAAGCAATGATATCTTTGATTTCTTTGCGATCATAAAAGCGCACGCCCCCAATAATTTGATACGGAATACGTTGCTGCAATAACGCACGCTCCAGCGTATAACTTTGCGAGTTGGTACGGTATAAAATAGCAAAATCGCCGGGGTTACGGGCACCAATGGCTACTTGTGAACTAATACGCGTTGCCACCGAGTATGCCTCTTCGGCTTCATCGTATACGGCATGAACTTGCACGGGGGCACCGGTTGGTTCGGCCGTCCATAGCTTTTTATCGGTACGCTGGGTATTTTTGGTAATGACGTTGTGGGCTGCCTCCAAAATAGCACCGGTACTACGGTAGTTTTGCTCGAGTTTAACAATTTTTGCACCCTTAAAATCGCGCTCAAAGTTAAGAATATTAGTAAAATCAGCCCCGCGCCAGCTATAAATCGACTGCCAATCGTCCCCGACCACACAAATATTACGCTCGGGGCTTACCAGGCTTTTTACAATCGCATACTGCGCAGCGTTAGTGTCCTGGTATTCATCAATTAAAATGTGCTTGAACTGCGAGCGCCATTTTGCTCGAACATCTGGCTGCTCTTTAAATAACCGAACGGTTTCAATTAATAAATCGTCAAAGTCCAATGCACCGGCTTCAATTCGCATTTTTTCGTACACGGCATATATTTTCGCTACCTGCTGCTGAAAAGGATACTGGCTGCTGGCAGAAAATTCTTCGGGGGTTAGCAGCTCATTTTTAGCATTAGATATAGCACTGCTGACAGCTCGTGGTTTGATTTGCTTATCAACGATTGAAAGCTGCTTCATGGCTTGCTTAATTAAGCCCTGGCGATCATCTTCATCGTAAATCACATAGTTAGAGGAAATACCGATTTTGTCGCCGTCCTGACGAAGCAATCGTACACAAATACCATGAAACGTTCCCATCCACGGCATGAAGTTACGCGAACCGCCGTCTTGAGCAAGTAGCTGGCCCAGCCGTTCGCGCATTTCACGGGCGGCCTTGTTGGTAAACGTAACAGCCAATATTTGGTTTGGCCAAATGCCCTCATGAGAAATAAGATAGGCGATTCGGTGCGTCAACGTTTTTGTCTTACCACTGCCGGCACCCGCCAAAATAAGCAACGGTCCAGATGTAGTCTGCACCGCGTCTGCTTGAGCGGGGTTTAAATCTTTTAATACATCCATTGTTTCTATTGTAGCCCAGTTGGTACCGTTTTAGTGATGTATTTACTACTGTAAACCGCGTAGTAGCATTAAATTATGCCAAGAAAGAACAGCGCAGCACCGGCCCCGGCACCAACAAGTAAAATCAAAACGATCCACACGACCCATAGCCAACCCGATTTTTTCTTTGCAGGATGTGCCAGTGGTTGATGATATGTGTCGGTATCATAAATAGCGCCACTTTCTTTGTCGCCCGTATTGGGTTCTTCGCGGTACTGTTGCGG
>DATHGD010000114.1:0-6980 GCA_035317765.1 Saccharimonadales bacterium (SeqCode)
TGTCACGAGCTATCAGCCCATAAAGCAAACGGAGGTCGTTGATGTTTTTCACCAACACGACCGTGACGGCGTGTTCCGGAAAAAGGCCGTCCAAAAATCGCTCGAAGGCAGACGTGCTGATACCTCGACTCTCAGGCAAAAGTGCGAACGCCTGAATCGTGATATCCTTCGGAAAATCAAGCGTACGCAAATCAATCTTGCCGAATGTCCCCCTTTCATTGACCGCCTTGATGCGCCGGTGAAGCGCGGCTTGTTCAAGAATGTCCAAGGGCTCTTCTGGCTGTACAATGCCAAATACAATCGAACCGTGTTTGTATATCGTAGCTTCAGCAGGTTTCTTAGACAACCCAGACTCCCTAACTAGGAATAGAATGAACCTCAACTATTAAATCATTTTATGAATACGCTGGTCAATTCAAAGAGACGTAATAAAAAACAATGAATTCAGGCAGCTCCAGATCAGCAACAAAACCAGAAGAGGTAGCGCAACTCACGAACAATTCCTAAGATTTTCCAATTTGGTCAAAAGGCGTCATTGAAAAGACTGTCTCAACCGATACCCCAAAGTAATTGGCAATGCGCAGGGCCAACTGAAGGCTTGGGTTGTATTCGCCGCGCTCTAAATACCCGACTGTCTGGTAGTGAATATTGAGAGCATCGGCGAGGACGCGGCGAGATACTTTACGCTCTACACGCAGCATCGCCATGCGATTGTAAAGTGTTACATCGTTGTCCATTATCGGCTACTAATACCCTCTCTGTATCATGCGCTCACGTGCTGCTTGCATTTCGCTGCCAGAAGTATGGCGAGCCATTTTTCGAAGTACTTTTGGCACAATAAGCAGCCCGACAATAGCCCATGCCAATAGAACTAAAACCGTTTCAGCTGTTCGCCAAGAACCTGTTAACTCAAATGCGGCAGCTACCTCGGGGTTAAAAGCAGAGCGAACGCCCAAGCCAAGCCAGTACACTGGAAAAACTTGAGCAATGGCCTGTACCCATCCCGCAAGCGCGGTAATAGGGTAAAAGATACCAGAAATAGCTGTAAGAACAATGAGCGGCAAAAGCGTTAAACCCCAGCCAGCACCAGAACTCTTTACTATTGAGCCGATAATTGCTCCAAATGGAGCGGTGGCAAGCAGACCCAGCATGAGCAACCAGGCCAAGGTAAAGAAGTCACCCACACTGATTGTCTCTGATAATCCGGGCACAATAAGCAGACTTGGAATGAGAATAATCGTTAAGTATACAATGCTCGTGAGTAATATCACAACGATTCGAGCGATAAAGTACGCGCTCATTCCACGCGGCGTTGCCTTGGCCCGAAACAATGTACCATCTTCGCGATCGGCCGCAAGTACGCTTGCAACGTCATTGAATCCGCTGCTGGCAATTTGCATTCCAAGAAGGCTCGGCAGCGTAAGGAGTGCGAGCGAAATGCCGTTTATCTCGGTTCCACGCTGAAACCATAACACCGTTAGGAATATACCAAACATTATTACTATCCACACGATACTTTGGGGATCCTTTAGAACTAGTTTAAACTCCATCCAGCCACGTTCGATGCCAAGTTGAAGCGTATTAAGCGTGCGATTCATTATTTCTCCTCCTTTGGGGTTGTTGGTTCTTCATGTTTTTGGACTACGGCCATGTATGTATCTTCAAGGCTGGCCGGATGAATTTCCAGGTTAGATATTCCACTTTCGTACTGAGTAAGGAGCTTTCTTGTATAACCGGCAGCGTCAGCGGTTGAATGAACGTGCCGCTTGCCGTTCTGTATCCAGATTACTTCTGTCTTGCCGGCAACTTCCCGTGCCAGAGCATCCGCGCTGCCATTGGCAACGATTTTTCCTCCTGCCAGAATAATGATTCGATCGCTTAGCTTCTCGGCCTCGTCAAGATCGTGCGTAGTAAGAAGAATGGTCGTATCCTCAAGGTCGGATAGTTTGTGTATTATATCGTGAAACTCCCGTCTTGCCTTTGGATCAAAACCAACCGTAGGTTCATCAAGAAACAGAAGCTCCGGATTACCAACCAATCCTATAGCCACATCAAGGCGCCGGCGCTGTCCCCCGGAAAGTTGCCCAATTTTCTTACCCGCGTGCGCAGTAAGGCCAACTTTATCAAGCAATTCATCGGCATCAAAAGGCCGTTTTCGCTGGGCTGTTGAATAGGCGACATAATATTTGCCCAGATGATTAAGGAGCGCTCGCACTTCCCACTTCGAGTGGTCACGCCACGACTGTAACACTACTCCAATACGTGATCGCCACTCTTCATCACCAACATCCGGGTCAACACCAAGTACCTTCACTTTACCGCCAGAGCGTCCACGAAAGCCTTCCAGTACTTCAATGGTAGTCGTTTTACCAGCTCCGTTAGGCCCAAGCAATACAAGTATTTCACCTTTTTTTATTGCAAAATCTACTCCGTCTAGCACAGTATTGTTACCATAACGCATCTGTAGATTCTTTACTTCAACTACGATATCGTCTTTTGGCATGGACCCTCTCTTTCATAAATTATGTAATATAATTTTAAGTATAGCACTTTAAATATAAAATGTAGTATATATACTACATTTTTATTATAAATTATTTAATCTGAAACTATTTCTTATCGAGCAGCAACCACTTAGTAGCTACCTTTTGCGTGTAGTTTTGCAGCCAATGCATATAGAGTATCGTTGCAGTCACACGCTTACGAAACAGCGCCGTGTCTTCACCGCCGGAACGCCGGTATATAAGCGATGTAAACACAATATTCTGAGTTGGTTCTTGTGCTTTTATTATTTTAGCAAGGGCTCGGCGATACCGCTCCAAATCTTTCCATGTACACCCCTCGGCCCCATAGACAACCACGCTGCAGCTTCGCAACCCAACACCCTGGTTTTGCATAATTGCAATTATTTCTCGTGCGCGCTCGTGTTTATCACTCGGCAGATCATCGCTGTAGACTACTGGAATACAAACATTCTTCTTTACCGCAATAACCGAATCTTCATCATCTTCATGGTGAAACTGGAAGTTATAGGCGAGGCTGTCAATTTCTGACCAGCTCAATTTAGCCCGGTGCATGCGCTTTCCCATTGCAACGGCTCGTTGTCGTGCACGGGTTGTCGATGGAAGCAATGGTACTACAGGGAGTCCCGCAAGCCGTAGCCGTACGTGTGCCTGCGCAATCTCGTCTTCTTTTTGTGAAATCGCCCCGGTGCGCCAAGCGGGTGGCGGCAAAGAATGTAAATGCGCCTGAAGAGACTTACCTGGAACTTTATGCTCCCCTCTCATAAATTCCCAAAAAGTACCCCATCGCAGCAGCTCATTGCGAGAGTTGACAACAAATACGGAATGGTCACCAGCCACACCACAGCTCCAGTAGGCAAACGCGAGTTCACCAAGCGAGGTGTTGATAATATGATCGATATTCGTATCTTGCCCTATGATAATACTTGAACGCAAAAACGTATTCGTCCCAAAAGACTCCCTGACCAGACTAGCTATCACCTGATTACGGTATACCTCTAGTTCATTCTGGCTAAAACGCCCGCTGCCATACACCCATACAATAAATTGTATAGCCGTTGATACAGGGGCAGCGCGCAATGTATCACGAAACGATAGAGTAATCTGCTCAATAGATTCGCCCGGCATCACCATCATGCACACAGCCACATGCGGCTTATCACTCCGAAGGCTGACCGTAGGGCGATCAAAGCGTAGTTTCGCAGCGCTTGTCATAATACTGTCAATTCCAAGGTTATTAGCCTCCAGATACTGCTGCACAACGTAGGTGTGCGACAGATTCTGTAAGATTTTGCGCGGATGAGGGACAAACACCTTGGCCTCATTGATGTCTGTATCTTTTAGCGAAACTTCCCGTGAGTCCTCAACGAACTTTTCAAGGTGAGATTCGGACGTTCGATCTGCAGTTGCCTTATAGCTTCCAACAAACTCGTTCTTCATTCCCAGCGCTTCAATCGCCTCAGCCAGGCTTGTACACTGCCTGGCAGGAGGCTTCATTGCATTCCACTTTTTTAAATCTCGTATCCACTGGCGCACCCACTCTGTCAGCTCTTCGGCGCGAACACCACCTTGAGCGCTCGTTCCAATAAGCCGCTCAAGTGAAGAGTCGAGCGCTTTTAACGCCTGGCGCCGATAAGGCGTAAGTATTCCTCTTCGGTAAATACCTTCCCGCGTTTGACGAATAAAAGAAATACGTTTGTTAATTTCTTTTTCCCAGAATGACTCATTAGCGATTTTTAGTATTTTATTGGTAATCTCTTCAAAGTTGGCGTATTTTTTCGACTCTTTACGCAGCGCCATAGTAAGAAGCGTCAGGCTCTCACCTAAAATATCGCCCGGCTCTTCGTTGTTGGCACGCTGAATATTTTTAAAAGGATTATACACTTCTTGTTCAATTGTCCCAGCCCACACCACATCGTCACCAATCAAACCATACATCAGCATGAATAGCCAATCTTCGTTATAAATATGCGGATAAAACGATATCAGCGACTTATTCGTGCGTATTGCCATTGCACCGCTTCCAATAAATGAATCAATCGGATCACTCACCAGGCGCCTGGCGTGCACTACCACCGAATGATCAGGAAAAGAGCGGGCACTAAACCCAACAGCTGAAGCATTGCTGTAAAATAATAAACTCTTTGCCTTAAGCAGGTGCTGCTTCGTAATGGCAAGGTCGTCATCAAGCAAAAAGACCCCCTCCCAGCCCATGGCACGGCCCAAAAGCAAGCCGATATTCCGCTTTTCTGCAAGATCGTTCGTCTTGCCAAAGGCTATCGGGCTGTATGGCGTTTCAAAATCCTTGCCATATACATCGTAGTTATACGGGCCATCCATCGCAAACCACTCAAGCCCTGGATGCGCCTGAGCAATTGTTGCCACATCCTCTTTTTTTGCATTACCGCTACAAAAGAAAATAACCAAGCCGTCTGCTATTGTCATGATGTTTTCGATATTGCGGCGATTCTTTAAAATGTCACGGCTTGTTGCCACAATAATAGGACACTCTTTTTGCAGCGTCAGGCTTGGACGAACCGGTGGAACAAATGACGATTCATCTCGGGTGAGCACACGCAGATTCTCTCCCATTTCAGAAAAAGCACCGCTTGGGTACTGTGATTTTTCAAATACAAATAGACTTTCAGATTTCATAATTTGGATCTTAGTAGCCGCACACCAACCTGTCTGACTCAATCGGCATATTTTACAATATCATAAGTTTGACTATTTAGATATATAAATGAATAACAATTATCATATTAAGCAACCCTCAAGATTTGCTATACTTAGGTATGTCATGGTGGGAATGATACTAAAGACAAAAATACGCGCCATAGGTTTGTCTCTTTTGTTTTCTCTTTGATCTATTATTTAGCACTAAAAATCGTCACAGTACTTATACAAGGAGAGAAAATGACACAGACACTTACCCAATTGGGCTTAAACGAGATGCCCTTCGTACCGCACGAGGCAATCATTCAAGCAACACAAAAAGCCTGTGCGCAGTCCAATCGCTACCCGGAATTCGATTCGCACACACTTCGCCAGGCAATCGCCAGTCATTTTGCCATTCCAGCTGATTGGGTTGCAGCCAGTAATGGAAGTGCCGGTATTATTCACCAGGCAATGATTGCCTCGGGCCAGGGCGAAGTGGCATTTGGCTGGCCAAGCTTTGATGCTTTCCCTTTTATGGCAAAGGGGCTCGGAATGTCCGTTCACCTTATTAGTCTCAAAGATAATGCCTGCGACCTTGAAGCTATGGCGCGCGCTATCACTCCAAAAACAAGTATTGTTATTATCTGCACGCCCAACACACCAACAGGCGGTGTCGTGAGCCACGAAGCCGTGGTGCAATTTCTTAAAAAGACCTCCAAAAAACTCATTGTTTTAATCGATGAAGCCTATCAGGAGTTTGTTACCGATCCCCTCGCTGTCAGAGCACTCGAACTGGTAAAAGAATATCCTAATGTCGTGATGACTCGCACATTTTCAAAAGCCTATGGTCTGGCGGGCTTACGCGTAGGGTATGCTATAGCCCAGCCCGAGCTTGCTGAAAAAATAATGCTCGCCGGAGTTCCTTTTTCTATTCCGGTTCCCGCTCAGGCTGCTGCTATTGAAGCACTTGCCCATTCGTCTCACCTTGGCAAACGAATTGCATATATTAATAACGAGCGTCACCATATGACACAACAACTTAAGGCTTTAAAAGCACCGGCCGTTAATGGCCATGGAAACTTTGTATGGCTGCCGGTGGGAGAGATTGCAGAGCAAGTTGCCGATATTCTTCGCAAAGAAGGCGTACTCGTTAAAGCTATGAAGTCATTAGGAATCCGCATTACAGTCGGCACACGCCAAGAGACAAATCAGCTCCTGCAGGCATGGGAGAAGGTTCGACATCTTATTCCGCACGCTTCGAAGGTACAAACAAATGAGTAAACGTACCCACGCAGACTACCTTGCATCCGAACTCAAAAGAATGGGCGTTGAACGGGTTTTTTGCTTGATGGGTGATACGAATCTGGACTTTGTTGGTGCATTACTTCGGCACGATATTGCGCTTGTGCACGGACGACACGAACAAGGTGTGGTGGCTATGGCAGACGGATACGCCCGGTTCTCAGGCAGAAGCGTTCCCGCGGTGTGCACGGTAACGCAAGCCGCGGGCCTTACCAACACAACAACATCGCTCCTTACGGCCCTTAATGCCGGCTCGGGCGTTTTGCTCATTACAGGCGACAACCCCGAAAATACCGATGAACAACGCTTCGACCAGGCTGCCTTTTGCCAGGCGATAAGTCACAATGCAACAACCATTACCGAGCCTGCTTCAATGCATGAAAAGGTGCAGACGGTGCTCACCACTCTGGCGAGTGGCAACGGCATTGGCATTATTAACATGCGCACCCAGCTTTGGAAAGAGCCAGTCAGCACAGCAAAGCAGCTAGCCTATACAAA
>DATHGD010000115.1:0-5049 GCA_035317765.1 Saccharimonadales bacterium (SeqCode)
AATAGCCCCGCCGTGCCCTTGCCGACTCCCGGCAATGATAGCAATGTATCATATGTTGTAGGAAACACACCACTATATTCATTGGTAATCTTGTTTGCTGCTTCGTGCAAAAACTTGGCCCGGCGGTTATATCCCAGGCCGCTCCACAGCTTCAATACATCGGCCAGTGATGCCTCGGCCAGGCTTTTTTCATCTGGAAAGCGGGCAATAAACGCCTCGAACTTTGGTATAACGCGGTTTACCTGTGTTTGCTGGAGCATAAGTTCACTTACTAGTACGTAGTACGGACGGGTATCTTCACGCCATGGCATTATGCGGTAATGTTCTTTAGCTTTTTCCCAAAGCAGCTGCTGAAATTCATCCTTATTCACCTCTTTAGTATAACGGCGTATACTAAGAATATGACAAGTTATGTACTCGGAGGCGGTTGTTTTTGGTGTTTAGATGCGGTGTATCGCGGTATTCAAGGTGTTACAAAAGTAGAAAGCGGCTATTCGGGCGGCACGCTGCTTGATGCACCAAATTACTACCAGGTAGCTACCGGCACAACGGGCTTTGCCGAAGCAGTGCGGATAGTCTTTGACGAAACGATTATTCCAGCCGATGTCATTCTCGCTATTTATTTTCTTATTCACGACCCCACCACGCTCAATCGCCAAGGGGCCGACAAAGGCACTCAATACCGGTCAATTATGTTTTATGATGACGATACCCAAAAAGAAGCATTTGAGACCGCTCGGGATCGTGCACAACAAATATGGAACGACCCTATCGTTACCGAAATAACCCCGCTTGATATATTTTACGTAGCCGAAGAAGAACACCAGGATTACTTCAACAAAAACCCCGAAGCCGGCTACTGTTCTATTGTGATTGCGCCCAAAGTTACAAAGGCACGAAAGGCCTATGCCAAGTGGTTTAAGGAGGAGGAATAATATGAAAGTAACAAAATACCAGCACGCCTGTTTTACCGTTGAAAAGGACGAGCAGATTCTTGTGGTTGACCCGGGTGGTTTTTCAACGGATTTTATTGCGCCGGGGAGCGTTGTGGCTATCGTTATTACACACGAACACGGCGATCATTTCGACCCCGACCAACTAGCAGCAATCATCGATAAAAATCCCGAAGCTGTTATTGTATCAAACGCTGCGGTGACGGCAAAAATTGAAACGTTCCAAAGCCGTACTGTTGCCGCTGGCGACCGTATTACAATCGGTTCATTTGACCTCGAATTTTTTGGTGATTCACACGCCGTTATTCACGCCAGCATTCCAAAAATTTCAAACGTAGGCGTACTTATAAACGACCTGCTATATTACCCCGGTGACTCGTTTACCGTTCCTGACCAACCTGTTGATACGCTGGCCCTACCGGCCGCCGCTCCTTGGATGAAAATCGGTGAAGCGATGGATTTTCTTGCCGCAGTAAAACCCCGCCTGGCATTTCCTACTCATGATGCTATTTTGTCGACCGAAGGCAAGGAGGTGGCTGATCGTCTGCTTGGTATGGCTGCAAAAAATAATATCGTTGAATATCGCCGGCTTGAATCGCCAATAGAAATATAAAACCGGGGGCATGATAGAAGCCCCGCGCAGTATGCGAGCGCTTCCATCATTAAGACAAAAACTCAAGGCCTGCCGAGGCGTGGAGTGCACTTACGAAGCAGGGTTGGGCAATACAACGGTGAAACGAATCTCTTTCACTATGTCGCTCCGGCTGAAAACCGACTCCCTGGTAGCCCTGGAGTCCACCACTCCTACGCCAACCTCAATCTTCCGAATGCTGGCGGGTGGTCGCTGCACCTTATTGATCAGAAGCTGTACAGCTCCACCGTCTGCATTAGTGAGGGATACCGTGTCAACAAGAACAGCGATCGGAGTCATGTTGTCAGCCACAACCGCGCGGGTATAAGCAATCAGAACGTTCAAGGCGTTTGGCAGTTCTTCACCTGCCATGACACTAAAGTCTTTCTTCGCTGCCTTGCAGAGTCCTTCGTACGTAGGCAAGCTCATCATTACTTCAAACAACCGTTCTTCCATTTCGTCTCCTTGCTCGAAGTGTATACTCACCCGATACGATATCTCGTATTAACTGTATTGTCAAATAGTTTCATGGGTATTTTAAAAATAGATTGCCGCATAATTAAAATGACTCTCTAATCAGAGAGTCATTTTATGGACGGAACGAGATTTATCGAAGGTGTTTCTCGGCGTCTTTTTGAACTCGGGTTGCGGTTCGTTTTGCTTCATCGGCAACACGGGTAGCACGGGTTTTAGCTTCATCGCTTAATTTCGATGCTTCGCCAGCCACACGTTGCGCCGAGCTTCGAGCACTTTTTGCCATGCCTTCAGCCTCATCGCCTACGTGGTGCGCGCTTGTTTTTAATGTATCGGCAGCTTCAGCCGCTGCAGCCTTTACTTGTGTTGCTTTTTCGTTGGCATAGTCTTTTGCATCAAGGGCTTTGCCTTTAATTTCTTTTCGCGTTTCTTCACCACTTTTTGGTGCAAGTAGTATGCCTGCGACAAATCCGGCGGTAGCTGCGATAATAACTTTTGCGGTTCGGTTCATCATAATTATATTCTCCTTATGAAGTATTACTTATTTACGAAACAATTTAGCAATATGGCTAAATACTTTTACTGGTGATAGCCATTCTGTAGCCGATGCGAGATTTTCTGTAATCGCATCGATACTTTTAATGACCCGCTGTACTTTTACAAGTACAACTACCACTGCGGTAAGTAACGCAATGATAACGATCGAGAGTAGTACAACTGCGATCGTCAGTAGTGTGACGAGGACATTCATATCCATGTAGCTTCTCCTTTCGCTGTAAGCAAATTACCCTTACCTTACTATTATACGCCTAAGTAAGATGCAGCCTGCAACGTGAATTGTTTTTATTGTAGTGTTTGTGTTAGCTATAACAACTTCTATACTTTAGCATTATTTTGACATAAAAGCAATAGCCTTATAGCCAAAGACAGACGAAAATCTACCATTTCAACATCACCATGAGCGGGAAGTAGAATCATGCATATGGTTGCCTAATTTACATCAATATCATACTGTGTGATAAATACTTGTGATAGATACGGAGGCAAAATGGCAGTTACTTCAGATGATGAAAAGGCAAAGATAGTAAATATCAACCTTACCGAGATGCGAAGGACTTTTGATCACATTAGTAATATCTACGATCAAATGAGATTAAAGGCCCTAGGCTTTATAGCAGGTGAAATTGCTATAGTAACTTTTCTATTTTCAGCTTCTGTAAAGTTTCCTGACGTATTATACGGCCAAATAATATTTCTTACAGCCGTGATAATGCTTTGCGTTGCATTCGGATTATTAATGTGGACAATTTCAACTGTTGGCTGGAGAATCCCGTGTGATTTTGAAGGTCATAAGAAGACTATCCGTAAATATCCTTCTGAATTGGCCTTGCTAGAATGTATCCACGATGACTATATCGGAGCGATCAATGACGCAAATACAGTAGTAACCAAAAGAGCAAGGCGATTCAATTGGACTATCTATTTACTGTCAGCGGGTGTTATAATAATATTACTAGTTAAATACGGAGGGCCACAATAATGACACTCACTTTAAGAAGCAAAACTGTAGTAGTAATTGGCGCATAAGTAATACAGCCGCTTGTTACGATAAAACCCCATCATTACTGGTGGGGTTTTATATTTCGCACTCTTGTATCTATAGGCCTGTTAAACGCTCTTCAAGATATCAATTGACAGCTCTTTAAGCTGAGCGGGTTCGACCACACTAGGTGAACTCATCATGGCATCAACGCCGGAGCCATTTTTTGGAAAAGCCACGACTTCGCGAACGTTCTTTTCGCCGGTGAGTTCCATTAAAATACGATCCACGCCAAAGGCACAGCCGGCGTGTGGCGGTGCGCCGTATTTAAAGGCGTTGATCATAGCGCCAAAACGAGAGTCTACATAGGCGCGGTCGTAGCCAAGCACGCCAAAAGCCTTGTACATAACCTCTGGGTTGTGGTTACGAACACCGCCCGAGCAGATTTCGTAGCCGTTCATGACCATGTCGAACTGGTCGGCGATAATCTCGAGTTTATCTTCTGCGTCAAATGCCTCGCTACCACCTTTTGGCATTGAGAACGGGTTGTGGCTAAAGTCGAGCTTTTTGGCACGCTCGTCCCATTCGTAAAACGGAAAATCAACAGTCCAGGCCAAGGCTATGACGCTTGGGTCTTTTAGCTTAAAATGGTCGGCAAATTCAATACGCAGCTTGCCGAGTACTTTGTTAACAACCTCTCGTTTATCCGAACCAAAGAAAACGATGTCGCCGTTTTCGGCCTGCATTGTCGTTTTAATCGCTGCAAGTTCTTCGGGTGTTAAAAACTTGGCGATGGGTGATTTAACTTCGTCATTTTCGAACGTAATGTACGCCAAGCCGCCGGCGCCTTCACTTTTTGCAATATCGGTAAAATAATCGATTTGCGAACGGCTAAGACTCGCCCCGCCCTTTACGGTAATGGCTTTTACAACTCCGCCGGCTTTTATGGTGTTTGCAAATACGCCAAAGCCTGTTTCAGCGAGTACGGGTGAAAGATCAGTCAGTTCCATACCATAGCGAAGGTCGGGCTTGTCGGAGCCATAGCGGTCCATGGCTTCAAGGTAGGAAATACGAGGAATCGTTTCACTAAGCAATGTTTTACCAGCAAACTCTTTTACCATACCTTTAATAAGCGGCTCCATGGTACGACGAACATCTTCACCGTCCTCAATAAACGCCATTTCAAGGTCAAGCTGGTAAAATTCTCCATACAGGCGATCGGCACGAGGGTCTTCATCGCGAAAACAAGCCGCAATTTGGTAGTAACGTGGAATTCCGCCTACCATGAGCAGCTGCTTGAACTGTTGCGGAGCTTGCGGCAAGGCGTAAAACGAACCGGGGTGAATACGTGATGGAATTAAAAAGTCACGGGCACCTTCAGGGCTGGAATTGGCGATAATTGGCGTTGTCACCTCAACAAACTCTTCGCGCTCCATAAAGTTACGCATATA
>DATHGD010000116.1:0-4262 GCA_035317765.1 Saccharimonadales bacterium (SeqCode)
CGGCCACATAGAGGATTGGTCGGAGGGTAGACCCACATTCAGGATCATTGTTTGTCATCCGGGAAATAAACGCTGTCAGCTCGTATTGCGTGATATCGATCGAAATGACTCTGTGCTGCTATATGTAGTCGGAAATGATGCGCAGACCCAAGGAGAGCTCTGCCAGATCATCGAAGGGATATACAGCTACGAAACGCTTGAGATAAAAGCAATGGTCGGTAGATTGGTGAGGCGTGGTGAGTCCATCCTTGAATTTGCGCTAAAAAGTTCGCTGGGAAGGAAAACTACGATCACGGACCTCAGACCACGGACGGGGAAAGCGAGATCTTAATCTTCTAAAAGCGGGCAGGGTGTGTTTGAAGGTTCTTTTCGGTATCTCGCACACTCTGCTCGCATCCATCTTGAGTATCATAAGGGTTATAGACGGCCCTTTCTTTTTATCCTATACTGCTTATGTATGCTTAAGTACTATGTGAGGCGAAGTGAAGGTGAACAGTTCCAGAAGGTAACGACTCCCCCAAAGGACAATGTGTGGATTCATGGTGATGTGGTTACTGAACACGACCTACGCAATCTTTCCACTCAGTTTTCAATGGATTTTAATATTCTGCGTGACGTTCTTGACAAAGATGAATTGCCGCGGGTTGAAATACAACAAGATGCTCTGTATGTATTCGTACGAACTGTTACGCGAAGCAAACATGGTCAAATTACTACGACACCGGTACTTCTCGCGGTGAAAGACACAGTGTTTGCAAACGTCTCTGCAATTGTGACAACTGACAATAAGTTAGCCACTCCAAGTGTTGCGGCCCAATCTATTGATACCTATGGCTTACTACTGGGAACGTTTGCTGCTGTGGTAAGTGAATACGAAGATCTTATGAAGCATACGGCGCGTTATATTCATGATACTGCCCAGCGTCTGCGTACCCATGAGGTCACCAACGAAGATTTTGTACGCTTTGTGACTGTCGAAGATAATTTGAACGAATATCACATGAACTTAAGCGCTATGCTTGTGGTGGCCGAGCGGCTGCGTGAAACGCTAAATCGTAGCAATGACACCGAAGCGGTAGAAGATATACTGCTTTATATTCGGCAGCTACTTGTAGCTATTACTAGTTACAACCAAAGTATCACTAGTATTCGTAATGCCTATGGAACCATTGCTAATAACGTATTGAACCAGCGCATGAAGACATTAACGGTCCTCACGGTCCTTATCGCACTGCCTAACGTCTTTTACGGCATGTATGGCATGAATGTGGCTCTGCCATTTCAGGAGCAGCCCTGGGCTTACGGAGTTGTACTTGGCATGAGCGTGACAATAATGGTATTGGTGTTTGCTATTGCTCGAAAGCGTGGAATCTTTTAAAAATCATTGTTAATTATTCTACAATATTCTACTTGAAACTCTCCGTAGTATCCCTTATAGTTAAAACATAACCGCTACCTTGTTGGCGTACGCTTGACGTGTGTATACGCGTTTGTTATTATTCTCTATGTGTCCTGGCGTCACAACACGTAAAATTTCATTTTAAAGGTCGAAGCACGCTGGGACTGTACGTAGTACAAGGAGTACAATCACACATGCCAATAGCTGTCGAATTTGTGTCTACTAGACGCAAAAAGATTGCAGTGGATGTGGTGCCTGCCGAATGGCAACTGTATATCGCACATTAGAACGTGTGTTCAACCCCGAACTTCTTGGTAGGTTATACCTCCGAGAGTTCACCTCAAAAAAGAAAACACCCCAAGGCACCGGGGTGTTTTTATTTGCCAGTATACTCGTTACTTGGCGTTTGAGATGTCTATGCCTGCGCTTTTAAATGCGGGAATAAGAACAAGTTTTTCAAGAGCACTTGCATCGCTCCAGATAGGGCTCGCGCCAGCCGTATCGCCACTTACTATTGCACCGTCTTTAACATACTGGTCTACCGGCTGGCCGTTAAGGTAAAAGGTTGGTGTGGCGTTAACACCGGCTTTTTTACCTATCGCCTGATCAAAATTGATCTTTGTGCCGACTTTAGTGCTGGCAAAGTTAGTCTTGAACACATCGGTTTTTAGCCCCAATTCCTGGGCGTATCCTTCAAAAAAGCTGCCACGTTTGTCTGAGGTAAGGCTACCCCAGGATGCTTGGGTTTCGTATAGCTTATTGTGCATTTCCCAAAACTTTCCCTGAATTCCGGCTGCTTCTGCCGCCGCCGCTGCTGCACGAGCATTCGGATGCTTATCAGCAAGAGGGAAGTTACGGAACACAAATGCCAGCTGGCCTTCGTATTTTTCGGTTACCTGCTTGATGGTCGGGTACGCCGAACCACACCCCGGGCATTGGTAGTCACCGTATTCAACGAGCATTACCTTACTGTCGGCTTTGCCAAAAACGTGATCGGCAATATCGCCCGAAGCGGCTGTGGCCGCTTGAATTTTATTAGTATCAACAGCACCTACATCTACTTTATTTTTCGATGACAGATAGACTAGTCCGCCGAGAAGAACAATACAAATGGCCGCAAAGATAATCCATGCTTTTTTACTCAACTTATAACTCCTTATACTTACACTATTTAGTGTAGTAGAAAAGGACTGCCCCGGCAAGGACAGATGAGGTACAATGGGAAAGATATGATGGTAGTTATGATTATTCTTTGCTTGATGGTTCTTGTGTTACTTATTGTTATTAGCGGAGTTAATCCGCAACGTTCAACCATGAGTCTGTACGAGTTGCAGCGCCGCAAATCAAACGGTGATAAAACAGCAGGAGCTCTCCTGCAACGAGAAGAACTCATTGGTGACATCGTGTCACTTCAGCGCGTTGCCTCAGCACTTTTACTCGTTGTGCTTGTCACACTGCTCGTTGCAACGTTTGGCTGGTTAGTGGGGGTAATTCTAGCTGTATTTGTTGCGCTTGAGTATGGATCGATAGCTCGCCTGTCACTATTTCAGCGATATTCCGGGCGTTTATACGAAAAGTACGAGCCACCACTCCTTTCGTTTACAGCAAAACACACCAAAGGCTTTCTTCGTTTAGTGCGAAACATTACCCCCGAGACGCCACTTAGCAGGCAACTGGATTCAAAAGAAGAGTTGCAACATCTCGTGGCGCAATCGGGCGCATTGCTTTCAAACGATGAGAAAAAACTCATTAGCCATGGCTTGCAATTTGAAACCATGAAGGTAAGCGAAATTATGACGCCGCGCGGCACGATTGACAGTATTAATAAAAAAGAACTACTAGGTCCGCTAACGCTCGATGACCTTCATAAAACTGGCCATAGCCGCTTTCCGGTCATTGATGGTGATGTCGACCATGTCATTGGCACGCTTCATATTCAAACCCTTTTTACACTTGATTCCCGCCGCTCCACCACGGCCGAAAAGGCCATGGAACCTCGTGTGTTTTATATTCGGCAAGACCAGAATTTACAGCACGCACTGGCCGCATTCGTACGCACTCACCACCACTTATTTATTGTTATAAACGAGTTCCGTGAAACGGTGGGCGTTGTTAGTCTTGAAGACGTGATTGAGGCACTACTCGGACGCAAAATAGTTGATGAATTTGACACGCACGAGGATCTTCGTGCTGTTGCAGCACGCAATCCACGCAGCAATAATCATCCTGAAAAGCGTGAAGACGTATAGAGGTGACATTCAACGGTGGCGAAATGTCGCTTAGAGTGGTAAAATAACCCTAATATGACATGGCGAGTTGATAACGACAATAATCAACGGGTCGGCAACTAGCCCGGCGTGCTTTTTGTGCTACCGACCCATTCAAGCCTTCCCAATCAACCAATTAACAAGGAATTATTATGACACGAACTTTAGTACGCGACCTTGCCTCGCAAACGGAGACTACCGCAACCATTAGCGGATGGGTGCACGTACGCCGCGATCATGGCGGGCTTATATTTATCGATTTACGTGACCACACGGGCATTATTCAGCTGGTCATTCAGCCAGAAAACGCCGAAGCGTTTGCGCTTGCCGAGCAGGTACGCAACGAATACGTTATTTCAGCCACCGGTTTGGTGCGAGAACGTGAAGAATCGCTCAAAAATCCTCACATTCCAACCGGGAGCATAGAGGTTGTCGTTGAAAACATCCGCCTGCTTAACCGCTCGGACGTGACGCCAATTCCGGTTCATGATGACGCGCCTCAGGCAAACGAAGAACTACGCCTCAAGTACCGTTATCTCGATCTGCGCCGACCAAAAATGCAAACAATGCTTCAAAAAAGAGCCGATGCCTACAAA
>DATHGD010000117.1:0-2804 GCA_035317765.1 Saccharimonadales bacterium (SeqCode)
GAGTCGCTGCGTCTGCGTACATTGCGTGATGCATTGCAGAAAAAGCTTGTTGCAGCATTTGAAAATGCCGTCATATCGGGCTACCAAAAACACCGTCTGCCCGGTCATCTTCATATTTCGTTTCCTGGTATTGATGCTGAACGGTTGGTATTTTTGCTTGAAGCACGCGGCGTATTAGTGGCAACGGGTAGCGCATGTGCAGCCAACAAGGGGACTCGGTCTCACGTGTTGACGGCCATTGGGCTTGCTCCTGAAATTGCCGATGGAAGCCTTCGTTTAAGCCTGGGACATCTTTCAAACGAAGAAAATAGTACCAAAGCGGCCGACATTATCATTGAAGAAGTTACACGCGAGCGCCAAAGGATGGCTGCATGAAAACACTTATCAGTATTTTTTTCGCATTGGTGGTAATTGTAGTCGGACTCAGTATTTATTTGGCACCGAATGACTTAGCGGGATGTAAAGACCAGCCGGGCATCTCTAAACCCTGCATGCCAGTAGATGCTATTGTGGCAATTAGTGGCGGAGATACAAGCGCGCGTACTAAAGAAGCAGTCGACTTATACCAAAACGGATGGGCTCGAAAACTAATATTTTCTGGTGCGGCAAGAGATAAAACCGGTCCCAGCAACGCCGAAGCAATGCGCCGCGAAGCGCGGGCTGCCGGTGTGCCAGACGGCGATATTTTAACCGAAGAACTGGGTGAAACCACCAAGCAAAACGCGGCAAATACACAAGATATTCTTGATAGAAACAGCATTTCTTCTGTTATTCTGGTGACCTCTGCCTATCATCAGCGCCGGGCCGGGCTCGAGTTTAACGCGCGTGCGGCCGGTACGGTCAAAATATATAATCACCCGGTTACGAGCGACAAGCAATGGTCGCAATTATGGTGGTTGACACCAACGGGGTGGTACCTGGCAATTAGCGAATTTGTAAAAATTATCCTGTTTTATGTGGGAGGTACCAGATGAAAAATGTCTATGTAGGCATGAGCGGCGGTGTTGATAGCAGTCTTAGCGCGGCACTTTTAAAGGAGCAGGGCTACAACGTGACGGGCGTATATATGAAAAACTGGACCGAAGATTTGCCTGGTATGAAATGCCCGTGGGCAGATGATTTAGCCGATGCAAAGCGCGTTGCGGTGCAGCTTGGTATTGATTTTAAGGTGTTTGATTTTGAAAAAGAATACAAGCACAAAGTTGTCGATTATATGATCGAGGAGTATAAACTTGGCCGTACGCCAAACCCGGATATTATGTGCAACCAAGAGGTGAAGTTTAAGCTTTTTCTTGAGGCGGCGCTTGAGGATGGGGCGGATATGATTGCCACTGGGCACTACGGGAGAGTGGAACCAAAGGAAAAACTTCGATTCGACACAAAACATGCCAGCCTACATCGTGATGCATCGCAAACCGCTGATACGTTTTATTCTGCTCCTGCGCTAAAGCTCTCGCCCGAGGGGGAGAAGTCGCTGAATAAAAGTATCAGTGGTTCGCTCGACACTGGTAGTTTGAGGATGGCCATCGACACCAACAAGGATCAGACCTATTTTCTATATCGCGTCACTGGTGAAGCCTTGGCAAAAACACTCTTTCCACTTGGTGAGTTTACCAAGCCGCAGGTTCGTGAAATGGCCAAAGAGCGTGGGCTTTTTACGGCCGCAAAAAAAGACAGCCAGGGTATTTGTTTTGTTGGTAAGGTTGGTATTCGCGATTTTCTTTCTCAGTATGTCGAGCAAAAACCAGGTGATATTATTGATAAGCGAACAGGTAAGGTACTTGGTCGGCACGATGGAGCTATTTTTTACACATTGGGCCAGCGTCACGGCCTCGAAGTTGGCGGCGGATTGCCCTATTACGTTGTGGGCAAGAGTATGGATAAAAACGAAGTGTATGTTTCGACCGACCTAAATGACGAAACGCTTTGGAAAAAATCAGTGACACTAAATAATGTTCATTGGATCAATCAAAAACCGGCCGAAGGTACGTATAAAATTCGCGTGCGTCATCGAGCGCCACTTGTAGACGCGATGCTTGCGTATGGCGCCGATGGAGAAGTTGAGTTGCTCGTAAAAGACGATCAACGTGCTGTTGCCGGAGGGCAATCGGTGGTTATCTACAGCGGAGATGAATGCCTGGGCGGCGGGATTGTGGCTTTATAAAAAAGCAGCGCTGACAGTGGGTCTTTCGACACCGACTGCCAGCGCTTTTTGTCAGTACCCCTGTCCGTGCTTCAGCCAGAAGTCCAGAAGTTCTCTTGTTGTCTCCGGCGAGGTGAGGAACTCGCGAGTAGGACCCCCTCCTTCATGAAAGTGGATCGCGACTCCGACCCAGCTTCCTGCTGCCTGAAAACCGATAATGTCTATCATATCGGCAAACACCTCAAAGCCCTCGGGGCCCCCGTATTCGTGGAGAGACATGGTGTATCTTCCGTTCTTCAGACCCATTCTCCGCAGGCTAAACTTACGGCTTGCACTTGGACGTGTACCCATTGCCGCAGTACCTTCCTTCTGTGTGTACGTACAAATATGTTATAACAGCGCTATAGGCCTATTGTCAATATTTATAAATTTAGATAATTCTGCTAAAATAACAGAGATGAATGCTCAAGAAATCCGTAACGCCTACCTTCAGTTTTATAAAGACCGTCAACACGAGATTATTTCGCGTGCCCCGATAGTGCTCAAAAACGATCCAACGACATTATTTACCGGAAGCGGTATGCAACCGCTTATGCCCTATCTGCTTGGTCAGGACCACCCGGCCGGTGTGCGCCTCGTTGATAGCCAAACGTGTTTGCGC
>DATHGD010000118.1:0-6159 GCA_035317765.1 Saccharimonadales bacterium (SeqCode)
GTCCTCTATCGCTCATACCTGCAGGAATGCTCAATGATGGCAGGCCAGCCAGGCTTGAAGGCACGGTCATAATGTCGGCCAGGTACATTTTAATTGGGTCATGAGTGTTTTCGCCAAGGGAAAACGCCGGTGTTGGGGCTACCGGGCCTACCAGTACATCGTATTCGTTAAACAACGCGTTAAATTCGTTTATAAGCAGCGTACGCGCTTTTTGCGCCTGCAGGTAGTACGCATCGAAGTAGCCGCTCGAAAGAACGTAGCTGCCAATCATAATACGGCGCTTGTTTTCTGTCACAAACCCTTCATTACGGGTCTTACCATACAATTCGGCCAGTGTTTTTGGCGCGTCTGTTCGATGACCGTACCGAATACCATCATAACGCCCTAAATTGCTGCTAATTTCGGCTGGCACCACAATGTAGTACATGGCGAGCGCATATTTAACCATAGGCAAACTTACTTCTTCTACCGTATGGCCGGCGTTCTTCATTTTTTCGATATACTCGCTTACACGCGTGCGAACATCACTGTCAATGTTATCGTCCATAAATTCTTTAATGATACCAATTTTTTGCGCTGGTTTTGGTGCGCCTTGAACCGTAAAGAAGTCGGGCAATGTCGTCATGTCGCGCACATCCCGGCCGCTCATAACGTCCATTATCAATTCGGCATCGGCAACGTCTTTTGTAAAACAACCGATGGTATCGGTGCTGTTTGCCATCGCTACCACGCCATAACGGCTCACTGTTCCATACGTTGGCTTTACGCCCACTACGCCGTTAAAACTGGCTGGCTGACGAATCGAGCCGCCCGTATCGGTACCAAGTGCAAACGGCACGATACCAAGTGCCGTGACTACCGCCGAGCCGCCGCTGCTTCCGCCGGCAACCTTTTCTTTATCAAACGCATTTTTTGTCGGACCAAACGCAGAGCTTTCCGTGCTACCGCCATGAGCAAACGCATCAAGGTTGGCCTTGCCAATACAAATAGCACCAGCCGCTTCAAGTTTTTCAACGGCCGTTGCCTGAAGTGGCGCCTCGAAGTGTTCAAGCATTTTGCTCGCAGCCGTTGTCGGCGCACCAAATGCCAAAAAGTTATCTTTTAATACAAAAGGAACACCGGCAAGTACGCCGACTTCTTCACCACTAGCAATACGTGCGTCAATGTCATCGGCCCGTTCAAGTGCACGCTTGGCGCTAAGGCTTAAAAGCGCATTATACTCTTCGTTTTGCGTTGCTTTTTTTAGGGCTGTCTCAACGTAGCTACGAGCTGACTGCTCGCGCATTTTAATACTACTTACAATAGTTTGAATATGGCTCATTTATAATACCTTCGGTACTTTTACTTGATGGTTGGCAGATTCCGGAGACAAGGCAAGTAGCTGCTCTCGGCTTATTTGGTCGTCCACCACAATGTCATCTCGCCAGACATTCTCAAGGTCCGTCACCTGGTAAGTGGGCTCTACGCCACTCGTGTCGAGCTCGTCAAGTTGCTTCACGTACTCTAAAATAGTACTAATATCAGTTTGCAGGCTGCTGATTTCATCATCACCAAGCTGCAAGCTACTTAACTGTGCAAGATGCTGCACATCATCGCGAGAAATTTGTGTCATATACTTATTATAACCGATTGAAAGTGAAATTACACCGCCGTAGTGTAGGTAAAACCTCCCCTCGGGTGCTGCCCCACCGAATGCCACCCGCGGTGGAGACTTTTACTACTCTATCTCTTCGTTTATTCCCAGCGGAATACACGAAAAGCAACAAAGTAAATCACAATCATCCATATACCAATCAGCCCAAGCTGCGGCAGAATGTCAATGAAGTGCTTACCCTCGGTTGCAATAAGTCGAATACCATCAATAATTGGAGTCAGTGGCAAAAAGGCCGAAAGATTCTGTAGCCACTCTGGCATGAGAAAACGCGGGAAGAAGGTGCCTGAAAGAAACATCATTGGAAATACAATAATGTTTGACAGCGGTGCCGCCTGGCGTTCATTCTTTGCCCAGCCGCCAAGTGCCAACCCAATCCCAAGAATCGTAACGATACCCAAGACCAAGAAGAGCGCCAATTCAAGGTAATTACCGACCACCTGCAGGTGGAATACCCCAATAGCAACAGCAAACATGACCGCCAGCGACAAGAGACCAATAACCGCTTGTCCAATCATGGTAGCCAGAAAATATTGCCATACTTTTAGCGGTGTTGGACTGAGACGTCGTAAAATTCCCATTTTCTTGAGCTCAGGGAATACGTTCACCGGCCCAAAAATACCCATACCAATAATGGCAAAGCCCAAAAGGCCGGCAAATGTATAGTCGAATGCCGATAAACTGCGTTCGTTCAGCTGCTCTGTTGCCACCGTAAACGGCGTTTGGTTTTTAACAAATTGTGCGTTCACACCCTTAAACTGAGCGTCCAGCAGGCTGCTGAGCGCCTGACCGGATTGCTGATTGTTTTGGGTATACACTACCTTTGCCTGGCCGCTTGGCGTGGTGCTGCCGCTTTTAATTTCACCAAATTCTTTTGGCAAAATCACTACGGCGTCTAGCTCCGAGCGCCCCATTTTGTCCTTTGCTTGATCAAGCGAAGTAATATTCTTGTCAATTTTCAGAATCTTGCCCTCTTCGGACTTTTTCACGAATTCTTTTGCAAACGAGCTTTCCGATTGGTTCACCACCGCCACATTAAATGACACATCCTTATTGCCGCTGTTCAGGTTGCCAAACACAAACAGGAAAATAAGCGGAAATCCAACCGTAAAGAAAATCGCCAATTTATCACGGAAAAACCGCTTGGTGTTAATTTTAACAAATGTTCCGACTGTATACAGTGATCGTTTCATATTATTGGCCATCGCGTAACTCTTTTCCTGTCAGGTCGATAAAGACATCCTCTAGGTTTGCCTGTTCAACATGCTGTTTTTTGCTAAATCCACGTTTTAATAGTTGTTGAATAAGGTTTTTTGGCGTATCGATTGCCACAATTTTACCATTGTCCATAACCGCGATACGGTCGCACAAAATTTCTGCCTCGTCCATGTAGTGCGTAGTCATAATAACGCTAATCCCTTTGTCGCGAACTTGTTTAATTAAGTCCCAAAGATGACGGCGCGCCTGCGGGTCAAGCCCGGTAGTTGGCTCATCCAAAAAGAATACTTTCGGCCCATGTACAAGTGCCGTTGTAATACTCAGGCGTTGTTTTTGGCCGCCAGACAAATCCTCTACATAGTTACTAGCTTTTTCTTCGAGGTCAACGTCACGAAGAAACTCCATCGGATCAACCTTTTCGCCATACGCCGCCGCAAACATTTCTACCACTTCGGTTAATTTGGTTTTATCCTGAAATGCCGGCGTTTGTGGCTGTACACCAATTAAATATTTTACTGCACCGGGGTTTTCGGCCACATTAATGCCATCAATGTACGCTTCGCCGTCATCAATCGGACGCAGTGTCTCCATCATTTCCAGAGTTGTTGTTTTGCCGGCGCCGTTTGGTCCTAAAATACCAAATATCTCACCCTTTTTTACTGTAAAACTGACGCCGTCAACCGCCTGCTTGTCACCGTATCGTTTTTTCAAGTTTTTTACTTCTACCATTGCTTTCATAACTTCTTACTTTACAGTATAAAATACAATAAGTCACTAAAAATAGCCTCGCATTTGCAAGGCTATTTTTATAGAAGGTACGTATTATCGCTGATCGATAAATGTATGTGCGCGGCCAGATGCACCACCACGACCAGTACGGCCGATACGGTGAATGTAATCTTCGTACGTTTGCGGCGTGTCAAAGTTGATCACGTGCGTTACGTTTGGAATATCAAGACCACGGGCAGCAACATCGGTTGCAACCAGTACACGTACGCGCTCGTCTTTGAATTGCTTCAAAGCACGCTGACGCTGTGATTGGTTTTTGTTACCGTGAATGGCAGCAGATGGAATACCGCTGTTATCAAGGTGATCAGAAAGACGTTGCACGCCAAACTTAGTTTCACCAAATACCAGTACTTTTTCGTATTCTTTGTTGCCAAGCATTTCAGTAAGAACCTCAAGCTTGTGCATTTTATCGCGTACTTCAATAACGTCTTGTTCAACGTGCTCGGCAGTTTCGGTTGTACGAACAGATACCGTAACAGGGTCGTTTAAGAACGTGTTAACAAGTGCTGAAATTTCAGGTGTAATCGTTGCACTAAAGAATAGCGTCTGACGTTCACGAGGCATTTCGTTTACAATTTGACGAATATCAGGCAGAAAGCCCATGTCAAGCATGCGGTCAGCTTCGTCAAGAACAAGCGTTGTCATGTTCTTAAGTTGCAATACGTTGCGTTGCATCAAGTCTTTTAGACGACCTGGTGTACCAATGATAACGTGTGGGCGACGCTTTAAGTCGCGAATCTGACGATCGATATTCACACCACCAACGATAAGCGTAGAGAAAAGTCCCATGCCTCGGCTGAATTCGCGGAATTGTTCGTCAATTTGCTGTGCTAGCTCACGTGTTGGAGCCATAATCAGTACGCTTGGACGAAGTGTAATACCACTTTGGCGTTCGATAATTGGCAGCAAGAAGGCAGCAGTTTTACCCGTACCAGTGTTTGCAAGGCCAATAATGTCGCGGCCTTCAATAATATAAGGAATCGCCTGGTCCTGGATAGCACTTGGCGTATCGTAACCCTTACTGGCAACGTTGTGGTGCAACTGGGCGCCAAACGGAAAGTCGGCAAACTTGTGCTTCGATTCGTAAACTACTTCGTCAGCCTTAGAGACTGCTTTGTTAATAAACTTAGATGGATGGATGTATTTTTTAGCTGGACCACGGTTACCACCGCCACGGCGTCCGCCGCCTCCGCCGCCGAAACTGCGTCCACCGCCCTGAGGGCGTCCTTGGTTAGGGCGTCCGCCCCGTCTTTGTTGAAATGCCATAGAAAATAACCCTTTCGTTATTTAGATTGATAGCTGTATGCAGACTAAAGAACAAAAGAGTTCTTGGGAGAACAGCGAGAGGATATTTCGGTGGTGGCGCCAGCTACCTTGGTAGCAAATACTTATTTAGTGCGCGCATCTTTGAAAGAGGCTCGACATTCATCGAATGCAATACTTTTATTGTAGCACACTTATTTATTTTTGTCTAGTGGGAAGCTATTTATGCTTTAATGGGCATACGTATTATAAATTTAAAAACTTTGCGGGCTGATACCTAGGTATCTATAGCCGGTCCGCTGCGGCCTTCCAAGGGGTTTTGTATCACTATACCGGATGAGCAACAATCAATGTACCGGAAGATAGGATCCCTGTAAGCAAAAAACAAGCTCGACCATTGCCATTATAAGCACCGGCCTGCCCTTTTTGCTCCGCTGCTTTAAGCCAAGCGGCATACACGTCAGAATTGCTTAGTATAATCCAAATCTCATCCGGTTTCTTCCCGCGTTCAATCACATCGTTCTTAGTAAGCGGGAGCTCGTTCGTAAATCTGACTAACCTTTCAAATTCCTCTGGCTCAAACGGGTCATCATCAGCTAAACCCATAAATGCTGCTAGACTACGGTCCTTCACGTTCACACTCCACTCATACAGTAAAGCTTCCTTGGACATATTATGTTATAGCACAGCTTACTAACTATTGCGATGGGAAATGGGACGCCAAAGTATTTATGCCGTTGCGGCCTTCCTAGAAAGCGTATTTCTCATTCCGGATGGACAATGACCGATCTACCAGAGCGTAGAATTCCCATGAGCGTAAAACACACCCTGTCCTTTCCGTCATAAGGGCGACAGAAATATCTTTTTTTGGTTATCCTTAAGGATAACCAACCGTTCTTCGTGCTCATTCGATGTATAGAGAAATAACTTGAATATACTAGTAGTGATGAGTGGGCGCGATATGAAATATCCGCCTCCTACGGAATATCTCAGTTCAACGTAGGGGCGGATGATTTGTGGAGTGCTCAGTCTTCGATCGTGATACGCATGGTTCCTTCCCAGGCAGTGTCCGGAGAGAGGAAGATGAGATGAGTTTCAAGCGATCGAGGCGAGAACTCGTACATAACTCGAACCGTCTGGATGTCGTCCACAAGCGGTTTGCTCGAGGAGTCTGCGAAGTAAGAGGTGAACGGCTGGACAACTCCATCCATGTCCAGGCTGAGCATCTTCAAACCCCC
>DATHGD010000119.1:0-3255 GCA_035317765.1 Saccharimonadales bacterium (SeqCode)
GCGCCGGTGCCACCTCCATAGGAGGCATCAGTTGTCGCTACCGGATGCCCGGAAGGGCAAGTGAAGGAGCAGGAAAATGTCCAAGTCCACCCGTCCCGCACACGTGGAGCGACCCGTCAGCACTGACCCCTGCGCGGGCAAGTACTCGCGGCGATACGCGTCCTCCAAGCCGCACGCCCGGGCCAGGGCTGCCCGCCTCATCAAGCGTACCTCCAAGGGCTACCAGGCCCGCCACTCGCACCGAGAGGCGCTCCCTGCGCTCCCCGGAGATGCAGCTGAAGATGCTCGATCTCCGCCTCGGTGAAGGTGTGGGTGCCGAAAAGGAGCGGAAGCTGCTGAAGCAGCTCATCGTAGCCGCCTGACCATTTCCTGCTGACTGGCAACATCGTCCCTCGCCGAAGTATTCGCTTCGGTGAGGGACATCAGCACTTCCCATTGGCATAGTTGCATCCTGAAAGTCCTTACGGGACTTTTTTTATTTGCTTTGAAATTTATATGCCTTAGGCTGCTGTTTGTTTTTGATCCCTGCCTGGATGGACGGGCTTTTTTGCCAGAGCGTCTGTCATAGCGATGATAGTCGCGCGGTCTTTTTGTTGATCAAGATTCGCCGTTACGACAACGCCAAGTGTACATAAACTGCGCCAGCGTGCATCTTCAGGATTTTTACGGTCTCCCTTTTCCCATTCATTCGCGGCATTTTTATGTGATGGATCGTCAAATACCCGGGCCCATGATGATTCTGACGGTTCAAGACCAATACGTGCACCATTATGGGTAATATCGAGTACGTTACGAATAGCCTGGCCTGAAGGCGATAATGATTCGGCTGTTTCGTCTTTTGTCATAATAAAGAATGCTTCGTCTGCAATTGCAAGCGCCACTGCCCCAGGATTCCTCAGATGTTTATTAAATGTGTTAAACGCGGTGTCTTCATCGGGCCGAGGTGTGTTGAACTCACGTCTTAGCTTTATGGTAAGATCACCCTGCTTTACTTTTTTATTTGCTGTCATTCTTTCTGACATTGTCATCTTCTTTCCGGGGGCGTTTTTCCAAATAAAAAACGCCTACCAATTATGCAGCGTTCGGGCACGGGTGTGCGGGGGCTTACGTATCTTATCAGTAGGAATTATACGCTTCTTTTTGCAGGTGTAAAGCGCAGACGTTATTTTTCTTTTTTAAGACGCACTGCACGGCTGAAGCGGCGGTCGGCTTCGGGGTCGGCGTAGCGGGCCATGGGTTCGTGAATAAACAGACGGTCAGCTTTCTTTTTATCTTCATCAATTTCCTTGAGAGCATTTACAAAGTATTTTTCAATCAGCCATTCACGGCCCGGAGGGGTTTCGCCTACCACTGTAATTCGCCACAGTTCATCGTCCCAGCGTTCGGCATATTTTATGCGCAGCGGCCGGGCAAGCAGTGTGGCGCCGGTAGGAACCGTACCGATGATTTTTTCAATCGCCCGCTCGCCTGCTACGCGGTCGCGCACAAATATGTCAACGGCCATGGTGCGTACACCGCGCGGGGTAACATGAACGGCCATCATTTGCTGGTTGTGTATCCATATAATTTCACCACTAAGGCTGCGAAGACGAGTAGAACGCAGCGTAAAGCGCTCGACCACTCCGGCAACATCCATAAATGGCTCTACCTTAATGTAATCGCCCACGTTAAACCATTTTTCAATAATCATGGTAGCGCCTGCGGTAATGTCGCGAAGGAGTATACCAAGGGTTTGACCGGCAAAAATAACAAAAATTGTTCCGGCACCAATAGCAGCGATACTAATATTAGAATCAGGACTAAGAATGCGCCAGGCCACGTAGCCTAAAGTAAGCACCAAAGCAGCTCGAACCATTGCAATGGTTACGCTAAGGTACGTTTCAATTTGGCGCAAACGTACTAGTCGCTCGTCATCGGACTCACTATCGGAGTGAGCGGCCACTACTTGGGCAAGCTTAATAATACCCCTGGCTATGAACTTACTCAGCCAATATACAACGACAATCGATACGATTAAAAGCAAAACCGAACGAAAGGCATTTGGCTGCTGAAAAAACCGCTGAATTTCTTGAAAGGCTTGGTCGATAAATTGTTGTTCTTGCATTAGTCTTATTTTACTCTATACGGCATTAAAAAACGACACCGCTTACCGTAAGCGTCAATGTTTGGTACGATAGAACAAAGAATAATCGCGCAGTAGTGGGAGCCATATGCATACAGTTATTATTGGGGGCGGGTTTGCCGGGGTAAAAGCAGCGCTTGAGCTAAGCACGAAACAGCTTGGCAAAGTGACGCTTATTTCGGACGAACCCTACTTTTTACACCACGCCACCTTGTATGCTACCGCAACGGGGCGCAATGCCTCGGCCTCGGTTATTAGCCTGGAAGATATGTTCGCGACTCATCATGACGTTGAAGTAGTGCTGGGCACCATGAAGTCGATAGACCGCGTCCGTAAAATAGTGGTGTGCAGTAACCGCGATGTACAGTACGATACTCTTGTTCTTGCGCTTGGCAGTACTACCAACTATTTTGGTATTGAAGGTATGGCTGCGCGGAGCTACGGTATAAAAACGCTCAAAGAAGTGCAGGCGTTGCGTGCTCATTTGCATGAAGAGGTAGTAAAAGACCAGCACAAACAAAGTGCTTATTATGTAATTGGAGCCGGGCCGAGCGGAGTTGAGCTTGCGGCCGCCATTACCGAATATATTCGTGACGTTTCGGCGGCTCATGGAGTGACACGCGGCAAACCTAAGGTGGTACTGGTAGAGACGGCCGAGCGTGTTTTGCCAAACCTTTCAAAAACAGCCAGCCACAAGGTAGAAACTCAGCTTAAGGCACTTGGCGTGACGCTGCTTTTGGGCCACAAAGTTGAAGCTTTAGGTAAAGATACTGTAGTAATTGATGGCAAAAAAGTACCTACTCGAACTGTCGTGTGGACATCGGGCGTTATGAATAACCCGTTTTTCAAAGATCATCCAGATTATTTTGCGCTGTCTCAAAATGGCCGTGTGAATGTTAATGCGTATTTAGAGGCGTACGACAATATATACGTACTTGGCGATAATGCCAATACCCCCTATTCGGGCAGGGCCTACACTGCCTTGCAGGATGCCGTGTTTGTTGCCGATCACTTAGCGCGCAAGGTCACTGGAAAAGCACCCAAAGCGTATCGGCCAGCGGTGGTAGCTCAAAGTGTTCCTGTCGGTCACAGCTGGGCGTATGTTGAAAAATATGCTGTTTACGTGGCAGGAA
>DATHGD010000120.1:0-15649 GCA_035317765.1 Saccharimonadales bacterium (SeqCode)
GAAAGTCGTTCTGAATATAGAGCGCCTTTTCGACCCCTCCATGGTACATGCCACACAGTTCGTCAAAAAGATACATTTTAACTCCTTAGGTCCTCACCTACGAGAATTTCTCGGAAGTGTTATTTATATAATAACATATTATTTACTAAAAATCAATATATGAGTTAGCAAGAAAAAACCAGCACAAGGGCTGGACTTTTCGTGGTGCAGCTAGTGGATTATAGGTGGAACCAGATTTACCTTAGCCTGATGCTTATGTATGAGAAATTAGCCAAACTTGATCTCATTTATCATGATGGGAAGGTCATTATCGCCGAGCCTGATGTTTCAAAATGATTTGAAATCTCAGGGAAGGCCCGATGCCCAACGCTTGAAGCGAAGGACACCGGGTTTGGACATAGGAAGGTCAGGCGGTCACGACATCGTAGTGCTCACGCACTCCGGAGGTGACACCCAGCTTGGCCCTGATCCGACAGACGATGGCCGAAGCCGCGATCTGCTGGAGCAGGAGCGGTCCGGACTCGTACTTGCCGAGCCAGGTGCCGCAGTGGACGCCGTACAGGTCGGCCTTCGGCTCGGCGTAGATGAGACGTGCGAGCGTTTCCGCTGCCATCGTCTTCGCCTTCGCAAGCGCGATCTGCTCGATCCCGCCAGCCCAGCCCACGTTCCATGGGACAACCTCCCCTTGGAATTCGCAGGTGAGGTCATCCTTGACGATGTTGTGACGCCGGATGAGGGCGTCTACCACATCGTCAAGGAGCTGACGGTCGGCGGGCATACCGGTCTGAGCGCTCATCAAAGTCTCCTTTTGAGCGTTGGCCTTAGACCTACTGTCTTTGGCCGGATCACTACCGCCTTATAAGTAGCAGTGATCCGGCCAAAGAACCCATGTCAATGTTCAATCTCACGATTGTTGTTACATAATAACATTTATTATTGATATTGTCAAATTATTTAATCAATCTATCCGTCTTTCAGCCAGAAAGGACTCTAACTGTGGAACAGATTAAACTCAGAAGCCAAAACAAAAAGATGCCGAATCATCAGCATCTTTTCATCTATAATTTCAATCTGGTGCGGGTGAAGAGACTCTAACTCTCGACCTCTTCCTTGGCAAGGAAGCGCTCTAACAACTGAGCTACACCCGCATAGGTGTTGTACTTCAAAGATTATAACGTAAATAGCCCCTTGATTCAAGGCTGTGTTTTGCTCGAAGGCTACAAAGCGCCAGGAAAGAGAAGAGCGTACCCGCGGGATAATATGTATCACCGCTTGTACGCCTGCTCCTTTTACGTTCTGCTACAAAAATCCGTCCGTCCTGATTTTGCTCAAGGTGCGGTCACTCCGCGAAGAAGTTGTGTTCCTTGAACAGCGCCCCGCCGAACTTCAAAAACAATGCTGTCCATGCCATACCGGAGGACGTCAGAGATCCTCACCTCGTTAGCCACCTCATCCAGGGTCTTGTTTTTGTCGAAGCTCCTCTTGAGTAAGTCACGGATGTTCCAGGAGTTTCCACCTTTGGGACTGAGACGAATTCGTGTTGCTTTCGCGTCCCTACCGGCCCGAACGACCAAGTTGTACCCATGGGTCTCGGTTA
Organism: Saccharimonadales bacterium (SeqCode); assembly: GCA_035317765.1. Taxonomy (GTDB): domain Bacteria; phylum Patescibacteriota; class Saccharimonadia; order Saccharimonadales; family Saccharimonadaceae; genus DATHGD01. The sequence continues at coordinate 1,598 of DATHGD010000120.1, forward strand.
CGTCATGATCGTTTACCAATATCACCTCAAACGTCCCACCGCATCCGTTTGCATACTCATCCAGGTACGTTTTGAGCTGGTTGAGACTCGTACATACTTCATCAGCCTCAAATACAGATTCGGGCGCCATTGTCGTCAATCCCTTTCACGAACGTTGAAGGAGTATCGCATTCCGACAGATCTACCATACCACCTCTCCTTACCCCAGAGCAACCATCAAGGAAAACTGGAACTTATATTTTTGAAGGCTTGGTACTTTCTTGTGAATGAGTAGAGCAGTTAAACCTTCGAGTGCCTGACTTCGTCAAATCTAAAACACGACTTCTCATGATCATTCACCATCCCTACGGCCTGCATAAAAGCATATAGCGTAGTTGGGCCGACAAACCTAAAGCCACGTTTCTTCATATCCTTGCTCATGGTTTTACCGATTACTTCGGCTGCTGCTCTTTCGGTTTCGCCCCGCATCGGCTTGCCATCTACGAATTGCCACACGTAGGCATCAAAGCTTTCGAACTCATCTTTAATCCTTAGATATGCACGTGCGTTCTCCACGAAGGCATTAATTTTTAAGTGGTTACGAATTATTCCTTCATCAGTAATCAGCTCAGCTCGCTTTGCCTCATTATACTTTGCGATCTTGGTGGCATCGAAATTATCGAAGGCTTTGCGGTAATTTTCACGCTTTTTAAGAATGGTTAACCAGCTTAAACCGGCCTGGGCACCTTCCAGATTAAGCATTTCAAATAGCATGCGGTTGTCATGGATCGGTACGCCCCATTCCTGGTCGTGGTATGAGAAGTATAGCGGGTTGGATTCAGCCCAGGAGCAACGGACTTTATTTTCCTTCATAGACTACCTCAATCTTAATACGATCTGGGTCTTCAAAATATACGGCGTAATAGCCTGGTACATAGTTGTATTCTTTTGCACCACCATATAATGCTGAAATATTGCGAGGTTCTAAGTATTCTTTTACAAATTGGTCAACTTCCTGACGAGAAGCCACGCTAAAGGCAACGTGATTAAGGCCTGTGTGCTTGCGGTGCAACGGTGGATCAAGATACCCGGGTTTTGTTGTTGAAAAACAAAGAAAAACGTGGCCATCACTTGCATCGAAATGATTGCCATCAAGCGTTAGTTTAAATTCCATATACTCTAGTAAATCTTGCCAGAATGGGAAGCACTTTTCTTCACTGGAAAGGTTGATGCTGATATGGGAAAGAGTGGTTTTCATACTACTTATAATAGCCTACTTCGCTTGCGAGCGCCCTCCCAGACTCGAACTAAATAACAGAAGTGAAGACAAACAAAAAGTTCCAGACTATAAAATCTGAAACTTTTTGTATCTGTTGATAATTTTGGTGGACCATGTCAGGGGAAACTGGAACTATGTTTTTGATGGGTTGATTATTTTATACGTGCGAATAGAAGAATTGGATATCGAAGCGTTTTATAAGAATTATTGACGGTTGGTTTTAATAATAACCGTCTGAGGTCCGCTTAGTCAACCTTATCTAATTCTTCCGAAATATTTTAATTTATGCGAGAGTCGTATTGCTGCTGGACGGTAATACGGTCAAACATTGTCACGCTGGATACAAATGTAACGACTATAGCTAACGCAACTAAAACGGTAAGAAGACTGTATAAAACTGTTTGTTTGAAGCTCTTTACATTGCGATGAAATATCTTTTGCGCACCAATAGTGGCTACACACAAAGCAATTGCAAGTAGATACGCTTCAGGCACGGCAGAGTGCCCTACTTTAAGAGCTATGAAGCCCAAAATAAACAGAGTAGCAGCGGAAGTAACTCGAGACAACATATGCCGTTCATGCGCAAAGACAGCACCTGTAAGTGCAAAGAGGCCAACGGTAGATAGCGTTAATATTAATGCGCTACTCGACCATATCATAGGGTTTATAAGTCTAAAAAGTAATTCGTGTAATGCCGATCCAACAATGAAAATAATCAAATAAATAAAGGCTCGTCCTTGAGGTGAAGTAAACGTCTGATTGAAGTTTTTCATTAACATATTGTAACATAGCTGGATGTTTTCGTTTATTGTATAGATTCGTGCGTAGTTTTACGCATGAATCTCGACTCATTGGAGATGACGGTGAAAAAGAACATGATGGCCGCTATCCGGCGTCTTGCGCTGGTCGTGGTGGTCTCGATGTTGGGGTTCGCGGTTGTACCCGCTGCCACAGCATCGGCTACACCTTCTTGCTACGGATCGTCCTGCGAAGGACGTGATCCAGCAGCAACGAACTGCGTGAATGATGCCCGCACCATCCTCAGCCGAAATGCTGTGACACCGGCGGGAAACTGGGGTAACCTCGAGCTGAGGTACTCCCCGAGCTGCTACACGAACTGGACAGCCATGACTACGGCGGCCGGCACGACATGTTCATCCGTTGGTGTCTACTACACGGAACCGAGCTCATCCGGACAGGGTGAGCGCAGGTCGTTGGGTACTTACAACGCTCCGTGTCTCTCGTAACCCATCCAACGAGCGAGCGTCTGCCGGGAGGTCTTCACTTCCCGGCAGACGATTGTTCAAAGTATTTATTCCTATATTAATATATATCTGACAAGTATAGCTTCTAATCGATGAGCCCCAGACATCGCTTCGCTCATTACGCCGAACTGGGGATTCTTTTGCGTTGCAAAAGCCCCAGTTCAAGTCTATGGAAGCGCGATCCAAAGAAAAAGTCCAACCGTAAAGGTTAGACTTTTTCTTTGGTGGACCCTGCCAGGGAAAACTGGAACTGTATTTTTGATGGGCTACTTATTCTATGTGAGCACATAGAAAGACTCGACATCGAGGTTATTATGGAAGCGGAGCAAAAATTCAATCTTCGACAATCTTCCTAAACTCACCGGGAGTTATAATCTCCACGCTTTTGTATGCTTTTAAAACTAGCAGATCTTTATCCGCCGTTACCAAATACTTAGCCTTTCCACCTACGGCTGCCGCTAATACATAATCATCGAAGGGATCGCGACAAATCTTCTCAATATTTTTTGGATCGACAACTATAGACTGACGGCTCAGTAGGCGCGTTGCTGTCTTTGCCTTCTGTTTGGTTAATCGCAATTTTTCGACTAGTACCGCCTCGACTTCACTCAATATATATCGTGATGATATATGAATGATGCCCTTGCTCGTTATCTCTTCTTTGAAAGCCAGAATAGATTCACGTCGTGAAAGTATTGTCACCAAGACGTTTGAGTCGTACAAGATACGCATTCAAAGCTACTTCTTAATAGCCTTATCTAATCTATCACGACGAACTTCTTTAACAGCTTTGACATAATCATCGGTTGCCTTATATCCCTCTTTATGCACGTTTTCTGCAATCTCTATAGATAGTGCCTCTAGCAAATCCCAGTCATCTGCTTGCATCTTATCTGTTTTTAATTTACCAACCAAAGCTTGGCGAATATAGTCACTACGACTCGCGAATTCTGCTCTCGCTGCACTATCAATTTTTTTCACTAATGCTTCTGGCAAAGATATGTTTATGGTTTGAGTAGACATTTTTCTATCTCCATTTAAATTATACAATAATTGTATCGTTATTGTATGTATATGTCAAGAGATCGAACAACCCTCCCAGACTCGAACTAAAATAACAGTGACAGCTACAAACAAAAAGTTCCAGAAAGTAAATCCTGGAACTTTTCGTATCTGTTGATAATTTTGGTGGATCGGACCAGGGAAAACTGGAACTGTATTTTCGAATGTTTAGAGAATTTATGTGACAGGCTGGATGAGCTTAATATAGAAAGTATACTCTAACTATTAAGCCCCTCAAACATATTTCTTCAGATGCTCTAACGAAGGATCGTTAGACGCTCGTATGAAATTAATGGCATGGAACAAAGCGGTGATATAGAGGGCTGGATATATTGTACCCGGCTTACTCATTTCTTCTATAACTGTTTTGAACAAGATTTTCTCAACGTGAATAGTTTCACCAACTTCAAGGTTTTTATCTTGACTTATCTTCCCACCAACTGCCAGGAAAGTGTGCACTTTGTTGGTGTGGTTGGCCGGGTTGGGATAGCTCGTCCCAACATGGAAGAGGGTGCCGCCAGTATAGCCCGTTTCCTCTTCGAGTTCACGCTTTGCAGCGGCTTCAGGGGATGCATCAGTTGTTTCAATACCGCCACCAATGAACTCCATGAGGTATTTCTGGACACCATGTCGATAGTGGCGGAGCATCACTGCATTATCTTCTTCATCGATGGCAATGCAGTTTACCCAGTCGCCGTATTCAAGAACGTAGAACTTATTTACTTTACCACCTTGTGGTGTGGTGCAGTTATCGGCGCGGAGTTTTAGGAATCGGTCGCTAACGATGTATTCCGAACTATCAATGGTCCATATCGGTAAATCTTCGTTTGCGTCCGTTCTACTTTTCTGCATACTCATATATTAGCATAGCAGATCTGTTATATCGATTATCACATGAATACCCACATATAACACACTCTCCCGGGCTTAAACTAAATATTAAAGTGATGATGAGGATAGGGTTATTTTAAATCACCATTTTCCACCCAAGCATACAGATTCATACTAAAGCGCCTCCCGGGCGTCCTGCAGAATCTGCGGACAGCCTGGGAGGCTTATACTTCGTTCGACTAACTGAACAGGTCGTAGTCGTAGGGATTCACGGAACCCGTACTGCTGGCGAACCAACGCAGCTCATCGAACAGGCCATACTCTGTACTACCCACAATAGAGCCGTAGTCTTGCTCGCCATCAACGGGTCGGACTTCAGGGTCGTTGAGTGGGTTAGGTAGCCAGGTGATCATGAGTACCTGGCCCTCCTCGAGCTGACTGATCAGTTCCTCGTACGAGATGTCCGGACCTACGCCAATCAATTCGTTGGCCATCTTTTTGACTCCAAACGTGTGGTTGCGAACAAAGTCTATAGTATTTTTAGCCTACTCATAAATTTTTGTCAATAAAGCACTTCGCTGTTGGTCGGTAAACAACCAAACACAGAGTACAATAGCCACCGCATGAGACTCAAGCTTGGGGACACAGGACTCTTCAGGTCCCTTCCCCGCCAATCTGAGCTAAAGAGTCACAAACTGCATACTGCCCCTAAAGAGGGGGTATTTATAAATTCCAGCGCCTCGCTAGCCTTCTCAACCTTCCGCTTAAGCATCAGATGCTTCTCGCCTCGATTATACTTCACGACCACCGTACCGGCCGACATCTGCCTGGCATACCTCTTCTTCATCTCGTCTTCTAGTAGCGCTACCTGCTTCGGACTCAGCACAACACGAAAGCCAAGAAGTGACCAGAGATCGTTAGGGCCTGGATCGGGGAAACGGCCGCCATCACCAAGTAACACAGTATTCTCCTTCTCAGGACGTATACAACTTCTTCCAATCTAAAATTATATGCTCAATCACCATTTATTGCAATCCACGAATACTCAATATCCTTTATACTCAAAGGGCTATTAATAGCGCGGGCAGTGATAACTACGACAATGAGCAACGACAAAAACGCCTTCACGGCCATAATTATCTTGATGCGGCTCATTAACAGTAAAGCGTTAGTCGGGCTGAAAGCAGTGATGTAGTAATCATCGCCGAGTATATTTCAGACATCGCTTCGCTCCTTCATTCACTCGTGAAAAAATGTAAACACTTTTTCACTTCGTTCGTTGCGCCGAACTGGGTTTCTTTTGCTTTGTAAAAGCCCCAGTTCTAGCCTGCGAGAAAAACCATACCAAGAAAAATACCGATCGCAATGAATCGGTATTTTTCTTGGTGGGCCCTGTCAGGGAAAACTCGAACTATTTATTCGATACTCTAATGGTGTTACGCGAGAGATTAGATGAGCTGGATATCGAAAATATTATGACTTCTTGTGCTTCTGAATTGCCGAAACAATAAAGCGTGCATCATACTTAACACCGCCTAAAAGTGCAGAGTTAATTGTCCTTTGCCAGGTTTGGCCGAGGTAATAGAGATTGTCGACCGTAGAAGATATACCATCATGATGGGCTGGCTTGCCGTGATCGTCTAGCGCATTTGGAACTTGTAGCCAGCTATAATCTTGAGTGAAGCCTGTGCTCCAAATAACAGTGTCGAATGCCTGACGGCTACCATCTTCAAAAAGCACCTCTTGGCCTTCAGCTCCAACTGCCCGCGGAAGCATGTCTAGTTTGCCCTGCTTGAGCAAACCTTGGAGGTCAGTCCCAATAACCGGAATGCCTTTCTGTAGTCCAAAGAGCTTGGTGCGTAGACTATCCGCGGGAGCAGACAATGCGCCAACTTTATCGAGCCACCAGAACAGGCTTTTTCCTAAAAGTTGTGCGGGAATAACAATTGGCTTTTCTGCTACTGACAGGCTGGCTTTATGGTCCGCAGCAAGTTCAGCTACGATTTGAGCGCCCGAGTTACCGCCGCCGACGACCAGCACACTTTCACCATCAATATCATCGGGATTATGGTATTGCGAGCTATGGAGCTGTTTTACATTTTGATCAAGTTGCTTGCTCCATTCTGGAATCCGTGGAGTTTGGAATGGTCCAGTCGCTGCAACGACATTTTGGGCAGTAAATTCTTCTTTTGAAGTTGTGATTACGAAGTTCTCGCCATCGTGAGCTAGGCGGGTTACGTGTTGACCAAGAGCTACTTTAAGATCAAAATGGTCGGCATATTGCTGCAAGTAATCGGCAACTTCGTCTTTAGTTGGATAATCCCATTCTTCCCCAGGCATATCCATACCAGCTAAATTACTGTACTTGCGCGGAGTGAAAAGTGTGAGGCTATCGTATCGCTCGCGCCAGCTGTCGCCAATATTGTCGTGTGCTTCAAGCGCAAGGTAATCTAGACCTTGGGTGTGCGCATCGTACGCAGCGGCAAGGCCAGCTTGTCCACTACCGATAATAATGAGATCATGTTTTGTTGCCATCTTTATCTATAGTAGCACCTCGTTAGGCAGTAAGCTTGTGATCTTCGCTCTGCCAGACTCGAACTAAAATAACAGGGATAAATACGCCAAAATAAAAATCCGAGACTTTTGATCTCGGATTTTTACCTCTGTAATCGATTCTTGGTGGCTCCTCCCAGACTCGAACTGGGGACACAGGGCTCTTCAAGCCCCTGCTCTACCAACTGAGCTAAAGAGCCACACGTTGCATCGCAACGAGTGCGACTCCCGTTATTTTACTAGATATTACTTATTTTCACAAGGTTACTTGCTAATAATTCGGCTGATCGTGTCCGTCAGGTCGGCCGGCAGTACGAAAAGTGTCTTTTGGCTTGGTTCAACCGAGATTTTTTCGAGCGTTTGCAGCGTACGGATGTTAATACCACCTGGCACCTTAGTAAGAATGGCTGCAGCCTCTGCAACAGCCGTAGCGGAAGCCTTTTCACCCTCGGCGGTAATAATAACGGCGCGGCGTTCGCGCTCGGCTTCGGCCTGCTTTGCCATGGCGCGTTTCATATCTTGCGGTAGCTCAATATTTTGAATTTTTACGTTTTCAACATCAACGCCCCATTTATCGGTCTCGGCATCAACAATTTCTTTAATGCGCTGGCTGATTTCTTCGCGTTTGGACAGTAGTTCATCGAGGTCGGCATTACCGGTAACATCACGAAGCGCGGCTTGGGCGAACTGGCTGGTGGCATAAACGTAGTTGGTGGTTTCGAGCACCGCTTTGCTGGCATCGACCACGCGTAAATATACTACAGCATCAACCCCGGCCGTTACATTATCGCGCGTAATGATTTCTTGCTTTGGCACGTCAATAGGAGTTGAACGAACGTCTACTTTAATAACGCGTTGGAAAATCGGCACAATTACCCGCAGGCCTGGCGAACGAATACCCGTATAGCGGCCGAGCGTTAACACTACGCCACGTTCGTATTGGTTAATAATCTTAATACCGCTTAGTACAAAAATCACAATAACTGCGATGATTGTTAGCATAAATCCATCCATTAGTATTACTCCTCTTCTTGGTTTGTCTCTATTGTACTACCCAGCGACAGAGAAAGTAAGCGTTCTACCAGCTCAGAATATGAAATGCCATCGTGACGCCATAGCTTTGCGTACATACTAATATTGGTAAAGCCGGGCAAGGTATTAATTTCGTTCAGATATACCGTGCCGTTTTCAAGCAAAAAGAAGTCAACCCGGGCAAGGCCGCGACAACCCATAAGTTCATACGATTTAAGGGCAAGCTCCCGGATGCGCGCCATAGTAGCGACATCCACCTCGGCCGGAATGATGATCTGAGACGTGCTGGTAGCAGCATATTTGGAATCGTAGCTATAGAAATCTCCCTCGGGCTTGATTTCACCGGCGATACTTGCCTGGTGGGCGGGCGGATTACCCAAAACGGCTACTTCAATTTCACGCCCCGTTACGCCTGCCTCGATTAACGCAACCGGGTCGTGCTGGTGCGCCGTTTCAAGTGCCGTCATTAGTTCGTCTTCACTATACACTTTGCTGACACCAACCGAACTGCCCGAGCGAGCCGGCTTTACAAATAACGGACTGCCTAGGCGCATGCTCAGTTTATTAAAATCGGGCGCCGGTGCAGTAACCGTGTGTGTTTCGTACGGCACTACTTTTATACCGGCGCCACGCAGCAATTCTTTGGTGACTACTTTGTCCATACAAAGGGCACTGGCGGTCATGTCGCAACCAACAATGGGAATGTGTAGTAGTTGAGCAAGCCCTTGAACGCTACCGTCCTCACCGTTCTTACCGTGTAGTATCGGCAAAATAACATCGGGCTTTATAACGCGGCCAGAGGGGAACGTGACGAAACTTTGCGAGCCAAGCACTGGTGCTAGTTGTGGCGCGCCGTGGGTCACAACCACTCCATCAAGGCGCTCAAGCAGCCACCACTTGCCATCGCGGTCGATATAGCCCAGTTCTACCTCGTATTTATTGTCATCTATGGCGGCGTACACATTGCGCGCTGAAGAAATCGAGACATCGTGCTCTGACGATTCACCGCCGAACAGAAGAAGTACGGTTGGTCGTTGCATTGTAGTGTGATTATACCATATCTGCGTAGTTAGTATATATTCATATTTGTGTTATAATATAAGTGTACACTAGTCCACAACATTAGATAGAGTGGTGACAGTCCAAGACATGAATAAAAATGGAATTGTTGAGATTCTTGCAAGCCGCAGTGTAACCACCTCTACACTACAGAGAGGAACAGGATTAGGCTTCGCAGTGTGTGCCCGGATACGAGAGGACTCTACAGCTCATTTTCACGATGATACTGCTCAAATTGTTTTAAATTGGGTAACCAAAAATATTGGCCCGTATTCTATGAACCAATTGTTTCACCCCGGTCACCTAACCGACAAAGGGCGACCCCCTCTGATTCGGCAGTCGCACCAATCAAAACGCCTCGAAAAGAACTCAGTCACCTGTCCTGCCTGTTTCATGCAGACGCGTAAAGGAAGGACCTGCATCTACTGCGAGCAACCCTTACCGCCGCAGTAACTTACCCGCTACCCCCAAAGAGGAATTTCGCCTTAACTAGCTTGAGATTCCCCTTCGGGGGTTTCTCACGCTATAATGGTAATATGCAGCGGGTTCCACTGGCAGAAAGAATGCGTCCTACAACGCTCGATGAGGTGATTGGTCAAACTCATCTTCTTAATGATGGCGAAATTTTGCGCCAGATTGTGCGTAAAAAAGAACCTGTCAGCCTTATTTTGTGGGGGCCGCCGGGCAGCGGCAAAACCACCCTCGCCCGGATTATTGCGCGCGAAGTGAAGGCTGAATTTATTGAACTTTCGGCTATCACCAGCGGCAAAAAAGACGTTGAAAAGGTAGTCGAACACGCCCGGCAAAACTGGAACCTGCAACTTCGCACCATTTTGTTCGTTGATGAAATCCATCGCTTTAACAAAGCTCAGCAAGACGCCTTTTTGCCTCACGTTGAATCGGGCCTTATTACCCTTATTGGCGCCACCACCGAAAACCCCAGCTTTGAAATTATTAACCCGTTGCTTTCGCGCAGTCGGGTGTTAGTACTGCAACCATTGGCAAAAGATGAAATTATTGCCATTTTAAAACATGCGCTTAAAGACCTGAAGGCCACCAAAAAGGTAACACCAAAGGCGCTCGATTATTTAGCCGAACTTTCCGGCGGCGATGCCCGCGTAGCGCTTGGCAACCTGGAATTGGCACTTTCGATGGACGAAAAAGTAACGCCCGAAATTGTAAAGGTAGCGGCGCAAAAACGCGTGCCGGGCTACGATAAAAAAGGCGAAATGCACTATAACGTTATCAGCGCGTTTATTAAAAGCATGCGCGGCAGTAACGTTGACGCCACGCTGTATTACCTTGCCCGTATGATCGATGCCGGCGAAGACCCTAAGTTTATTGCCCGGCGAATGCTTATTTTTGCCAGTGAAGACATTGGCCTGGCCGGCAACGGTGCGCTGGGCCTGGCGTTGAATGCATTTCAAGCAGTTGAACGCATTGGCATGCCCGAGAGCAACTATATTCTGTTTCATACGGCCACAGCACTTGCCAAGTCGGCCAAGTCGCGCCAAACCACCGATGCCATGGGAAGGGCTCAGTCCTTGGCAAAGCAGTATCCGGATGCGCCCGTACCACTTCATCTTCGTAACGCTCCAACAAAACTTATGAAAGATCTTGGCTACAATAAAGAATATAAATGGGAAGCCGATTTTAAGCACAATAAAGGCTTTTTGCCCGATGAGCTAAAAGATAAAAAGATATTTTAGCCGCTAAAGATCGGAAAGATTTGGCAAAATATCACGCACTCGGCGAATTTTGTGCTTAATGTACTCGCCCGCTTTCAGCTGCGCCTGAGGCCGTACTTTGGCACCATGAATTAACTGCGAAAATGCCTGTTCGTAGTGGTCAACCATTTGTTTGGTTGAGAAAAACTCTTCTACATGAGCGCGGCAATCGCTTCGGTTCAGTTGGTCTACTTTACCAACGGCTTCTACCATGTCGGCAATGCTGTTTACAATAAAACCGGTTTTACCTTCTTTGATAATTTCCGGAGCAGCGCCACGATGCATCGAAATAACAGGGGTACCACAGGCCATTGCCTCTACGGTCGTAAGGCCAAATGGCTCTTCCCATTGAATTGGCGTCAGTACGGCTTTGGCCTTTTGGTAGTACTTTGGCAGCATGTCTTGGTCCATTCGGCCAAGGTATAAAATCTGATCATCGAGCTGCGGACGAATATGCTGGTTAAAGTAGTCCTGGCTCCCGTGGTCTATCGGGCCAATGATGAGCAGCCGATGATGGGATTCTTTGGCCACTTGAATGGCTTCTTTTACCCCTTTTTCAGCGGTAATACGGCCGGCAAACAGCAAATAATCTTCGTGTTTTTCCGAAAAAGTAAACATTTCAACGTTTGTTCCGTTATAGACAGTAGAAAGATACGGAAGGTCCGGTGCATCCCGACGCTGGTTATTAGAAATAGAAATAAAGTGCTGATTTGGCGAGGCAAACATTTCAAACAGTTCGCGGTACCACGAGAACACCGGATCGTGTAATGTGTACACCGTTGGCACGGAAGTGTTCCTCATAGCGGCCGAAAGTGCTGATTCGGGATGGTGAAAATGTAGTAAGTCGAACTGGCCTGCCTTGGCACGGGCAAACATTTCGTTTGACATGTAGCGGTCCCACAACCCATGAACGTCATGAGACATGTGATCGGTATCATCTAAGAGGGCGGTAAATTCTTCTTGGTTTTTAACCAGCGGCCGCAGATTCATCGTTTCGACAGTAACATTGTTGCCATGCACCTCTGTGCCTAGAGGAGAAAATAGGGTTATATGATGGCCACGTTCACCCAGCCCTTTTGCAATAGCAACTGCTAAATCAATAGGAGCGTAGATCATGTCGCTCGGACGCGGCATTGGTATAAATGCCCGTACCATCATTGCGATTTTCATCGGCTTTTCCATATGTCTGATACTTATTTTATCACATACACAGCATGCGCACCGAACAATTGAAATTAATAAGAATGATATACTACTGTATATGCGCATTGCAACAATGGTCAAAGGCTATCTTACCGTTCCTACGCCGCCCGACATTATTTACGCACCGGCTGATTTGGCACTTCAAATTAGCGATGGGCTTATTGAGCGAGGCCACTCCGTTGATTTTTATGCGCCCGTAGGCAGCAGGGTCGGCGAGGCACACCTTGTAAGCCGCGACCTTCATCCGCTTGCAAACAATTACGATGAGTTCCAAGCACTACTTGTAAATCCGGCATTTGCGTCTGATAATGTACTCGCCACCTGGGATTCGTATTTAGCCGCTGAGATGTTTCGGCGTGCCGATAAGGGTGAATACGACATACTTTTCTTTCATCACCCTGAAGCAGCGTTGCCATTTGTCAAAATCTATCCTCATATTCCTGTAGTCTATACAATGCACGATCCGATCGAGATATTACAACAAGGGATGCTCGAGATGCATGCGAGTCCCGGCCAACATCTTATTTCGATCTCAGACAAGCAACGTGAGACTGCCCCCGACTTTCCCTATTTGCAAACCATTTACAATGGCATCGATATTGATTATTTCACGCCCGGTACCGCCGCCAAAGAAGAGTATTTGCTGTTTCTTGGAAGCATACTGCCCCGAAAAGGCACCAAAGAAGCAATAGAAGTAGCTCAGAAGTCTGGCCGGCCGCTTATTATTGCGGGGCCAACATACCCTGATAACCAAGATTATTTCGATACTTACGTTGCACCTTATATTGACGGCACAACTATTCAGTACCTTGGCCATGTACCTCACAACCAAACTGCCGAGTTATTTCAAAAAGCGGCCGCTTTTTTAATGCCGATTCAATGGGAAGAGCCGTTCGGCCTGACCATAGCTGAAGCAATGGCCTGCGGAACACCGGTTATCGCCCTTAATCGCGGCTCGGTGCCCGAAATTATTCACAGCGGCGTGACTGGCTTTATTGCTTCATCGATAGATGAAATGGCCGAGGCGGTAGCAAAGCTTGATACTATCGACCTAAAGGCGTGTCGTAAGGCAGCCGTAGAGCGATTTTCAACAAAAGCAATGGTTGATAGCTACGAGCAGGCGTTTTTGAAGCTGCTTGGCAAGTAGACTACTCTTTCGTTTGAGCGTCATTTTCGTGAAGTAACGCCGCCAGTACGCCATTTGTCCAGCCGAAGCCATCTTGAAGTGGATACTCACCACCGCCGCCAAGACCGTCCGGACTCGTAACATTATACTTTTCGATTAGCTTTCGCTTTGCAGTAAACACTTTCATATTGGTCTTTACCCAGCGGCTCTTTATTTCGTTGGCCAGGCTATGGTAGCCGTAGTTTCGAAGACCTTCAATGGCAATCCACTGCAGCGGCGCCCAGCCATTAGGAGAATCCCACTGCTGACCATTATCAATTGGCGTAGCAACAAGTCCGCCCTCTTTTAAAAATAGTTCTTCTAATTTTTTGGCAACACTGGCCGCCTGCTTAGCCGTGGCGATTTTTGCATACAATGGAAATACCGCCGCCAAGCTCAAACGCCCGGTAGGCTGGCCATGGTGAAAGTTATAGTCAACATAAAAACCTTCTTTTTCGTCCCAGCAATATTCGTTAATGGCTTTGGCGCGGCGTTCGGCCTGCACACGGAATTTACGCGACACAAGCGGCTGGCGAAGTACCTGGTAGGCCTCGGCGATGGTCATTTCAAGCTGATACAATAAGCTATTGAGATCGACCGGAATAATATCGGCAGTATGAATACTGCGAATATCTTGTGGGTCGCCAAACCAGCGCGAGCTAAAATCCCAACCAGATTCGGCCGCAGCACGCAGGTGCAAATACAAACGGTCGGACTGACGGTCGGAGGCTCCGCCGGCAGTCTCTACATCTTCACGAAGCGACTCGGGACGCGGCGTAGTTTTGTTGTCGTAGTAGCGGTTGAGCAAAATACCACTTGGCGTTTCAACCACGCGGGCATACGCCTTGTGCTCGGTGGGGCCGAGCTTACTTCTTCCCTTCATCCAAAAACGGTGTT
>DATHGD010000121.1:0-4890 GCA_035317765.1 Saccharimonadales bacterium (SeqCode)
CCATACTCGAAAGATTGCTTATTTCGCGCATGGTAATGGTCGCACTTACTATGGCAGGGCTCACTATTGGGCTATACGCGCTGTATAGCGCTCAATACGGTCACGAATATGGCCGTACCATCGCGTTTTGCGCCTTGGTTGTTATGCAATGGGCCAATGCCTTTTGCAGCCGCAGCGACCACGAATCGCTCTTTACACGCCTGCGCGTATTCAACGGTAAATTCTACGCCGGCCTTACCATTGCTGTCGGCCTGCAGCTTCTGGCGGTCTTTGGCCCGCTTGGCGGCTTGCTGCACATCACACCGGTTTCTATTGGCGATCTGGTCGTCACGGGTGCGGTTGCGTTCATTGTTCCGATTACGCTCATTGAAATCCACAAGTGGATCGGCCGTCACTATTTTTCTCGAGCTGCTTAGCGTGCGCGCTGAAGCGATTTTTTACCCGACCAAACCGCTAAGTGATATTGCAGCGTTGCCACGGCGGTCACAATAACTGCTGCCAGTAGAAGCAAATGAAACGTTGGCACAGTAAAGCTAAAGAAATCGCGCGTGAATTCAAAGGCAAAACATACGACAATCACTAAAAATGAGGCCAAAAGATACAGTTGCCGGCCTTGTTTTGCCGCACTGTCATACACAACATTGAGCATCTTTGGCGCCAAGAATACCAGGTAAATGCCGAAGAATGTCGCGGTCAGTACGCTAATAGTAACGTTGTCATCAACAGTTGTAGGCGATAATTTCGTAAGTGTAGAATATACAGCCGTTACCGCAAACCCCGACAAAAGTGCAATTGGCCACACAGCTCCAAGCGTACTGCGCCAAAAGAACTTGGGCGACATTTTACCATGCGGCACCGGTGGAAAGAACGTCCACATAAGCGTTGGGAAGGTAACAAAAAACATATTCATAAAGGTAAGATGTCGCGGGTCAAACGGATAGGTAATACCAAGCGCCAAGGTGGCGAGTAGCAACACAATACCATAAATAATTTTATGAAAGAACAGCGTTGCAATCACTTGAATCGCCTGAATAATTCTATCACCTAGCTTCATGCCGAGCGGCAGCGATGTGAACGAATTATCAAGCAGCACTATATCGGCCACGCGCCGACTCACCGCTGCACCTGCGTACATAGCCACGCCAAGGTCGGCTTTTTTCAGCGCCAACGCATCATTAACTCCATCGCCAACCATACCCGTAAACTTACCATGCGCCTTAAACGTTGCAATCAGACGTTCCTTTTGTTCGGGCAGAACACGTGCAAAAATAGTCGTTTCAAGCACTGCTTTGTCCCAATCACCGTCATCCAACTTTCCCAGTTCAGCGCCGGTAATTATTTTGTCGGTATTAGCTATGCCGGCTTTTGCCGCTACGTACTGAACGGTACTTGGGTTATCGCCGCTAATAACCCGGATACTTACCTTGTTTTTCTGCAGATACGCAACTGTTTTTTCTACACCCGTTCGCAGTTCATTGGTAAGAATAATAAGACCCATGGCCACGCCCGATCCAGCTCTTAACTCTTTTAGTTTCGTTTTTTCATCCTCAAACACCGCCACCATAAGGACGCGCTGGCCATTTGCCGCCAGCTGCTTTATGTCATCGCTTTGCTTTTGCGGCAGGGGAGCAAGCCGGGCCACAAACTCTGGTGCGCCCATAACAATCGTTTGCAATTTGCTGCCTATACTCACACGCAGGCCGCTCATTTTTCGCTCGGACGAAAACGCCATTACGTCCTTCACTTTATATTCACCGGGTTTTGGCAAACCAGCAATAATCGCATCACCCGTGGCATTTCCGCCGCTTGTTTCCGCCGCAATTATACTGGCGAGCTGTTCCAGTTTGTGAATATCAGCACTTTTGTCAAAGGAAATAATCTCTTTAAATTGCATCTTATCGCTCGTAAGTGTACCGGTTTTATCAACGCACAGCACATTCAAAAGCGCCATTGCCTCAATTGCATCGAGCTTTTGCGGCAGTACCCGGGCCCGGGCCAGTTTTATTGATCCAAACGCCAGCAGTACCGAGCTTGCCAGCAGTAGCCCTTCGGGAATAACTGCCACCGCCGCCGAGGTGATTGTTTTAAATATACGCACCGGCCCTTCGGCGTGAAACGAATATACGACAAAAATCAGCAATGAAAGGATGATTGCCGTGTAGGTAAGCACTGTGATCGTTATGTTGATCGAACGCTGCATCGGTGTAGGGGTAGGAGTATAGCGTTTTAAGGTGGCCGTCATGGCACCAGCTTTAGTTTCACCATCTACCGCCGTCACCTCCACGATTGCCGTACCCGCCACGACCGCACTGGCTGCATATACCGGCACCTTCACCCCTTTCTCTACCGGTGCCGATTCACCGGTTAACATTCCTTCATCTACCTCAAGCCCGGCACTTTCAAGCACTACGCCGTCAGCCGGAATTTCATCACCCGTTTGCAGTTTTATACTGTCACCAACCTGCAACTGGTCGTACATAATATCTTCGGTCGTGCCATCACTTTTTAACCTCCTGGCATGAGGTGCACTCATAAGTTCCAGCTTTTTTAGTGCCCGCTGAGCCCGCACTTCCTGCACAATCGCAAAAAAGGTATTAATAACAATAACAACCGAAATAAACCACGCGTCATTCACTTCATGTAGCAATAAAAGAATAGTAGCGAGAATAAGAATGGTAATAACAATCGGCGAGACGAAATTTCGCCGCAGTATAACCAGAATATCTTTCATATAGTGCTAAGTATAGCAAACTTACCCCAGAAAAGGCTGGTGCCTAAAAACAACAATATGGTATACTAACAGGGCTATTGGGGCGTTGCCAAGTGGTAAGGCACTAGTTTTTGGTACTAGCATTCGCAGGTTCGAATCCTGCCGCCCCAGCCAAGAAAAATGACACATGCACAAGTATGTGTCATTTTTCTTTGTTAGAGTTGACGGCTTTGAGCGCCTGAATAGCAGCGTAGCTGCGTAATTCAGGGGTTCGGTATATGTCAAGAGCTGGATACGTTTGGCCCGTTATAATCATGGGGTCTTGCATAGGGGCAGCCCATCGACAGGTGAATGTGAATTGCACCTAATGACGCTTTCATTGCCAGAAGAAAAATGACTTGATTCAACTCATTCATCGTTTAATAGATCCCGAATCTCAATGAGTGTCGTGGGATTGTTTATAGATCAACTATTGTAATATTAGACCGAGTGGTCTAATATTTGACTATGAGGTCAAATATATTACCTACCCCTTCTCTTAGTCGAACGCACCAAATAAGGCGTGCCGATATTATTTCGGCAGCAATCACAGTAATTAATGGAGATGGGTACGCCGCAGCATCAGTGGACCACATCGCTAAGCAAGCCGGCACCTCCAAAGGTACTGTACTGTACCATTTCAAGTCAAAACGTGAGGTAGAGAAGGCAGTTGTAGACACACTATACGAGGCCGGTGCCACATATATAGTTCCTCGAATTACTACGGCTAACACCCACCGCGAACGAGTAACGGCATATATCTCCTCGAACCTGCACTTTATTGCCGAACACAAAGAACAGGTAGCAGCCGTGCAGCATATCGCCAAAAATACGCCATTAACTGATCGAGGTGAGATGGCCATTCGCTCATTAGAGCAGCTCCTTAAAAAGGGGATGCAAGATGGGGAGCTTAAGGAGTTTGATCCATATACTTTGGCTGTCGCGATCCGGCTGATCATCGACGGCTCATCGTTTTACATGCTGGAACATCCAGCGCTGGATATAGACCGATATATTCATGAAATCGTTCAATTATTTGATAAGACTCTAAAATAGGAGAAGCTGGTGGCCAATCACCCCATAACAACCGAACAACTAAAATATCCCGAGAGTCTTGCGGCATTTCGCCTCATAAAGGTCTTAGCTGGCCTGTATATAGGCGTAAACATAGCAGCACTTATGGTCATTATTTTGTTAAGTAACAATACGCAACTTGTTAATGACGTTGTTTGGACGAGGGGAATTATACTAACATTGACCAGCTTTATATTGCTAAGGTTCATCTTCTTGCTTGTCAGAGGATCGCGTAAGGCCTACCTCTTAATACGAATCAGCACGTCTATATTATTCGTATCCGTAGTTGTCCTCCTGACCATTCCGAACCTCTTGCCGCTTTGGATGAAGGTTGAGCAGGCCATATGTGGCATTTTGCTGTTGGGCATCATACTGGGTATTAATAATAAACATCTGCGTTCGCTATTTAAGTGAACAAAGCAAATAAAATAGGAGGATTTTATGAGTAAGAAACACGTGTTATTAGTTGGCTACCTTACTGTATTGCTCGGTTTGGCGGCGTATTCTATGATAAACGGACATTTTGGACTTAACCATGTTAATGGCTGGCCATTTTACTTGGCTATGCCGGGCTTCTTCTCGCTTGTTACGGCTTTTACAACAAAGAATCTGATAGCGCGCCTGTTATTCAGTGTATTCGGCCTCATTCTTCTTCTGCTTGGAGGATTTTTCTTCCTATTTAGCTTTGGAGTCATGAGCTGGAAGGAAATGGAAACCCTATGGCCGCTATGCATCATTATCGCGGGAGTTTCCGAACTTATTGCACATGTTATCGGGGGTCGTAAAACTAAGTCGCTTCTCTTTACTAGCTTGGGACTCATCACTGGAGGTGTTATAGCCCTATCTTTTACGAGGATAAATACTAACCTCACAATTCTCGACAAAGTATGGCCACTTCATATTGTTATACTTGGCGCGGGCATCATATTCACAGCCACCCATCGTGCTAGAAGTAAATGAATTAGTATCGTATTTCACAACTGATTGTTTGGCCCTCTTGCTTTTTGGGCTCATCCAAGAGCTCGCGGATCACGTGGATGTCTTGTTCTAACTCTAGCTCGTTAGCC
>DATHGD010000122.1:0-3268 GCA_035317765.1 Saccharimonadales bacterium (SeqCode)
AGCTAAAGCTCACGCAGGCCAGGCGACTAGCACCTAAAAGCGCTGTCGCCTTGCGAGTGACACTCCTGTCCTCGCTACCTTAGCAGTCAATTATTTTACTGTTTAGGTAGCGTTTTATCCACAGCCAGACCATATCATAAGCTTTTAGAAAGTCTCAAAACACTCTTTACTATATGCGTCTACTTCATGCTATAATTAGCTATAGAGAAAAAGTATTTGACATTGCAGACATATTGTTCTATAATCACATACAGATATAAATAAATGCTAATTTCCGAGGTAACACAGGAAGGAAACCAAAAGGTCATGGACGAAAACGTACACCCTGATACCGCTACTACCCTTAAAAATGCAGTGAGCGAGATTCTACAAGTTATTGAGCAAGATCGCGAACGCGAGATTATTACCCGTCGTTTCGGCCTTTTTGACCGCCGCGAAACCCTCGAACAGATTGGTGAGCTCCTTGGCATTACCCGCGAACGTGTTCGCCAGCTTGAAAAAGCTATTCTGATTCGTCTTAAAATCGCTGCCGAAGACAACAAAGTTCCTGCTATCCACGATGTAGAGCGTACTCTTATTCGTGACCTTTCTGAAAGCGGCCGTGTTGCCCGTGTTCAGGACATCACCGCCCGACTTGTCGGTGATAAACATGATGCCCGCCATCGTGCCCACGTTGCCTTTATTGCCGAACTTTCCCCAAACCTCGTTGTAGTAGGCGAGAACGACCATTACCACCACACTATTGGTATTAAAGAACACGCCGATGAAAAGAAAATCAAAGCCCACGTTGATGAAATTGTAAAAACCATTAAAAAACATGGTGAACCACTTCAAATCGAAGAACTCCACAGCAAACTAAAACACGAAAACCCAACACAGGTTCGCGCCCTTGCCAGTGCCAGCAAACACCTTGCTCACCTTAAGGACAACTGGGGTCTTACAAAATGGCCAACCGTTAACCCAAAGAACATTCGCGATAAAATCTACGTGATTTTAGCCGAAAACGGTACGCCAATGCACTTTTCCGATATCGCCAAGTCTATTAAGGACAGCGACTTCAAGCGAAAAGATGTTACAACACAGGCAATTCATAACGAACTCATCAAAGACAAGCGCTTCGTATTGATCGGCCGTGGCATTTACGCACTCGACAACTGGGGCTTCTCAAAGGGAACTGTTGCCGATATCATTACCGATGTCCTAAAAACCGCCAAAGAACCGCTTCACCGCGATGAAATTGTTAAGCGGGTATTAAAAAGCCGCCAAGTTAAAGAGACGACTATTCTCTTAAACCTACAAAGCAAATCACAGTTCAAACGCGTTGCTAAAGCAACCTACGCCTTCAACGAGCCAAAAAAATAGCCCGCTTGCAAAGCGCGAACACAGATGGGACAATAGAGGTTAGATATGACCATTCTTTTGTGGATGATTAATTTATTGTTACAATGGTACGTTTGGCTTCCAATCGTGCTTGTGCTCGCGTTCCTTACGTTTCGCAACTATCGCCGCATCGATACCATTAAGGCAACCGAGAGCATTCTTTTAACGCTTGAGATACCAAAAGCCAACGACAAATCCGAACTTGCCGCCGAGCAGCTGTTTGCCAGCCTTCACGGTATTTTGCGCGACAAGCAAGAGCTAAAATACAACGCCGGCATGCAAGAGCACCTGAGCTTTGAAATTGCTTCGGTTAATGGTCAGATTCGGTTTTATGTATGGGTGCCAAAAACCCTGCAGAGTTTCGTAGAAGGCCAAATCTACTCGCAATATCCAAGCGTGCAAATTCACTCCGCCGATGAAGACTACGTTGTCCATGAACGCCGCCACAGCGTCATTTACACCTCCGAACTTACCCTAACCGACAGCGAATTTTTACCTATTAAAACCTTCCAGAGTTTTGAGGTCGACCCGCTGGCAGGCGTCACTGGTACGCTTGCCAAACTCGAGTCTACCGGCGAAGAACTATGGGTACAAGTACTGGTTCGACCACTGGCCGATGACTGGCATAAATCATCCGACAAGTGGATCCACAGCGTCAAAAATGGTAACCCCTTTGCCATCTTTGGTGGAGACGGGTTCAATTTCAAATGGGTAGGGGGCTTCTTCGCTGCACTTTCAAAACCACCCGAAGACGGTCCAGGCGGCTCAGCACCTAAAGAACTGTCCGATCGCAACAAGACCCGTATTGCCGAAGCCGAAAAGAAGGCAACAAAGCTTGGCTACCAGGTAAAAATCCGCATGGCCTACTTGGGGGAGAGCACTGTCAACGCCAAGCTTCGCATGCAGGCAATTGTAGGAACATTTAAACAGTATAACAGTACCAACCTCAATGGCTTTCGCATGACTAACACCAGCTTCAAAAAAGAAGACCTAGCTAATTATAAAGCCCGCCTGTTTATGGATAGGGGATACATCCTCAATATCGAAGAGCTCGCCAGTGTCTTCCATTTACCGCATACCAATGTAGAAACCCCAAATATCGTCTGGGCCAGCACAAAAACGGCTGAACCACCCGCCAAACTGCCGGTTATTACCGGTAATGATGCTATCGATGAGAACATCAGTGCCTTTGGTCTCACCAACTTTCGCGGCATCAACCACCAGTTCGGTATGCTGCGTAGTGACCGTTCACGTCACGTCTATATTATTGGACAAACTGGTGCCGGTAAGTCGGGAACGCTCGAACTTTTTGCGCTTAGCGATATTTTCCATGGCCAGGGCTACGCAATCATCGACCCTCACGGTGACTTTGCCGTAGATAATATGCGCTTCATTCCGGGCTCACGCCTGCAAGACGTGGTGTACTTTAACCCGGCCGATACCGGTTATCCGCTTGGGTTTAACCCGCTTGAGGTCACCGACCCAGCCCACAAAACCAATATTAGCTCCGAGGTAATCGGGGTGCTCAAGCGTATGTTCGGCGAAAGCTGGGGACCACGTCTTGAGTATATTTTGCGTTACACCATTTTGGCGCTGCTTGACCGCCCAACCACTACCATGCTCGACATTACCCGCATGCTTACCGACAAAAAGTTCCGCAAAGAAACACTCGGCTACTGCACCGACACCGTAGTATTACAGTTTTGGAACATTGAGTTTGCCAGCTGGACGGAAAAGTTTCAGGCTGAAGCCATCGCACCGGTACTCAACAAGGTGGGGGCCTTTACCGCCAACCCAGTTATCCGTAATATCATTGGCCAGCCAAAGTCGACCTTCAATATGCGCGAAATCATGGATGAAGGCAAAATTCTGATCGTTAACCTTTCAA
>DATHGD010000123.1:0-2899 GCA_035317765.1 Saccharimonadales bacterium (SeqCode)
TCTCCCGACCAACCTCTTCACCATCTAGTGTATAGACGGCATGAAACCGCTTCTTTCCCATTCGCATACTATTTAAAGCCTTACGGAGGTCATCCCAGTCACCCATAACAGCTCCATTCTGAGTTCAGATAGATACGATTCAATGATACCTCGAAATAGCTGAGGCCTGAAGCTCTATTAATATATAATAGGTACAATAACCAGTCAATTCGCCCTCTAGTCAGGAAGGGACGCAACCCTTGCCTTTGCATCCTCATATCAAAAAGCATTGACTTACAATAAATTATCCTTTATATTCAACCATATGGTTGAATATAAATCAGACCTGGATGCGGCGTTTTCATCTTTATCGGATAAAACGCGGCGAGACATATTACAGCAGCTCACCAAGGGAGCGCTAACCATTAGTCAAATCGCCCAGCAGTACGATATGAGCTTTGCGGCAGTCGCCAAGCATCTGCTGATACTCGAAAAAAGCGGCCTCATTACCAAACAGCGCCGCGGACGCGAACAGATTGTCCGGCTGAATGCCAAAAATCTCATTCCTGTCACGAGCTACCTGCAATCATATTCAGCCTTCTGGGAATCGCAATTTGATTCTTTGGAAAAGTTTATCGTTAAATAAAAGGAGAAAACAATGGATACATCAGCACACGTAAACCGAGTAATCAACGCACCAATTGAGGCGGTCTTTGCCGCCTGGACACAACCCGAACAACTACAGCAGTGGCACGCACCCGAAGGCCTTGATGTGCCTCAAGCCGTATCAGAAAATCACGTTGGCGGCCGCCGCTACGTACAAATGAAAATGGGTGATGACTTGTTTGATATGGAAGGCACCTATCTTGAATATGATGAACCAAACAAGTTAGTGTACAGTTGGACTGATCCGAATTCAATTGTAACGGTAGAGTTTAAAGCGCTCAATGACAAAACAGAAGTAACATTAATTCAAACCAATGTAGGAACCGGCGGCGAAGCGCAAGACGGCTGGAATCGTATGTTTGCGCGCTTTGAAGCGATGATTAATAGCAAGGAGCAATAATGGAAGAGGCAGCATTAAATACTTTTCGAACTAGTGTCACGGGACACATTGTCACACCTGATCATGCAGAATACGAAGTAGCCAGAAAGTCATTCATTGTGGCGGGCAGCCCAGCGGTTGTTGTTTACGCCAAGAACCATCAAGACATAACAGCGACCGTGACGTTTGCAAAAGCCCATACCCTTCCTCTTTCTATTCGAAGCGGTGGCCATGGCTTTGCTGGCCACTCCACCAACGCAGGTGGAGTAGTACTTGACCTCTCAAACTTTAACGCGGTAGAAATAATCGATGCTAAGAATCACATTGTTCGTGTAGGCGTAGGTGCCAAATGGGGTGATGTTGCCAAGCAGTTGAACGAAGATGGCTTGGCTATTTCATCGGGCGATACCACCAGCGTTGGTGTCGGTGGCCTAACCCTTGGCGGCGGCATTGGCTGGCAGGTGCGCAAATACGGTCTTACCATTGACCAGCTGCAAGCAGCCGATGTGGTGCTTGCCGATGGACGCGTAGTCCGGGCTAGCGAGACCGAGGAAAGTGATTTATTTTGGGCAATACGAGGAGGCGGCGGTAACTTTGGCGTTGTCACCTCGTTTGAATTTAGGGCTCATGAGCTCAAACAAATTCTCAAAGCTATGATTATGTATCCAGTAGATGAAGCCGAGCAAGTCCTTACTAAGTGGGCCGAAGTTATGCGCAAGGCACCGGAGGAATTGAATGCAACGTTTATTATACTTCCTGGCTTTGGTCCTGAACCCGCACCAATGATGATGATTTTTGCGTGTTGCGCTGCCGATGATGAAGCTGCCGCTCGTGCGGCCATGCAGCCGCTGCTTGAACTGGGAACCTTGCAACATCACGAAGTAGAACTGGTACCATATTACAGAATGCTCGATGAAGCCAAGCAGCAAAAAGACATGCGACCAATTGCGCAAACAGGCTTTGTAAAAACGATAGACGCCGATTTTATAAATGCTGTGGTTGCCAGCTACGGCCGGCCCAATACGCCTATTTTTCAAGTTCGAAGCCTCGGCGGACAGGTCGACCGAATTGCATCGGACGCTACGGCGTTTGCCCACCGCGGCTATGAGGGTGTCATCTGGTCGGTCCTTCCCCTGCCTGCAGACCTGGCACCGGCTGAAGCGCTTGAGAAGAGCAACGAGTCATGGGAGTTAATGAAACCATTCGTAAAAGGTGCCTACATTAATTTCCAAACAGACAGTTCAAAGACAAGCATTGATACAGCGTATCCGCCCGAAACGCTTACTCGTCTTCGTGCCATAAAAGCTGTCTACGATCCAGAAGATATTTTTAAACAAGGCTTATAACAGCCCATGTGTTTTATTATTAATAAATATTAAGTAAGAATACGACAAAATGTCTACTTTACTTTTTAAATTTATTGTGTTTAAGTTATACATAATATGAGAAAAGACGCAAATGGCGAACAGATACACTTCTCGGTTCGCGAACAGAAGCTCGCAGGACTCCCGGAAGTTATTCCAATTGAAGAAGCGTTCGGCCATGTTTTACGAATTGAAGCTCTCAGGAATAACATATATGCTGCGGCTAATGAGTCCTCACTCCCCGGTAGCGAGACGGGGCAACGATACGCTGCCATAGCACTCGCCGATGACCTCGGCGTAGCCCTAGCTGGGCTTGAAAGAGCCGCTGGTCTTATTATGCTCGAAGGACCTGACTTACGCCCAAAACAGTAACGCGAAATGTATCCTTAGGCAAAACAGGCCACCTACCTCTAAAGTAGGCAGGCCATCTCTCACAGCATAACCCTAGAACTTGGCAAGAGCGAAGTTCACAATCAGCTGTGTCTTAATGCATTTTCAAAATTAATCGTTA
>DATHGD010000124.1:0-5906 GCA_035317765.1 Saccharimonadales bacterium (SeqCode)
CACCCATACTTCGCAGGGGAGTCGAAACGTCAAGCGCCCCGGCAATATGCTGATTAATATCAGCATCGAGTGCCAGCACCGGATATCCCTCACGTGCCATCTGGGCTGCAAACAGCGAAGAAACTGTTGTTTTTCCACTGCCGCCTTTACCCGTAAATGCGATTCTCATAGCACCATGATATAACCCCGTAATGCCTTTTGCAAATTTGTTGCAATAAAATGTTATACTGCAACTATGAAACGCGATTTCCTAAAAACACTGGCAAATAATTCCCTTCGAACCACCCGGCCACGCATCGTGATATTCGAAGTATTTGAGCGCGCCGCAAAGCCACTATCTACTACAGAGATCATCCGTCAATGCCCGGAAGTCGACAAAGTCAGCGTCTACCGAACAATTGCTCTTTTCTTAAAACTACATATCATTGAGAG
Source organism: Saccharimonadales bacterium (SeqCode) (assembly GCA_035317765.1). Taxonomy (GTDB): domain Bacteria; phylum Patescibacteriota; class Saccharimonadia; order Saccharimonadales; family Saccharimonadaceae; genus DATHGD01. Next base: position 433 of record DATHGD010000124.1, read on the forward strand.
TACCGCGCATGGCTGGAAGCAGCACTACGAGCTTGCAACGCCATTTCGCCCGCATCATCACCATCTTTTCTGCACCCGCTGCAAAAACATCGTAGAAATACATTCCGATGCCCTCGAGCACGTCATTCACATAATTGCGAGTGAGCGAACGTTTCAGCCTACCGGTCACACATTTGAAATAAGCGGATTATGCAAAAGTTGCCAAAAACTACACGCCGAGTAGCGTAATCACCCAGCCCACAATCACCACGCCAGCCACCAGCATTGCTGCCTGAATGGTGCCGATTTTTCGGGGCTGCTCATGAATATCCGGAATAATATCGCTCGCTGCCACGTAAATAAAGAAGCCCGAGGTAATAGCAAGTAGTGGCCCCACAAAGGCACCCAGGTCTTTTCCAAGCGAATACACTGCTACAGCCGCAATAACCGTTGCAACTGCCGTAGCCAGGTTTGCCAGTATAACTACCTTATCTTTCCACCCCTTTGAAAGCAGCAGAGCAAATGTACCCAGCTCTTTTGGAATTTCATGCGCCGAAACCGCTAGGGTGGTAATAATTCCCGTTGGGATGCTCACCAAAAATGCCGCACCGATAGCAATACCATCAATCGCATTGTGCATCATATCGCCAACAATAATAAGCCGGCGTTGTTGAACATTCCTTACCGGATGCTCATGCTCGTGGTGGTGATGAAACCACGAAGCGCAGCGCTCCAGCACAAAAAAGAAAATAAATCCACCAAGACAATACAGTAACAGTGTTCGCGGATCACCAAGCTCAAATGCCTCTGGCAAAAGGTCAAAAAATGCCGCCGCCAAAAGCGCACCCGCACCAAACGGCATAGTAAGAAGTAATGCTGCTTGGCGCCGTTTTTTTACCCGAAGCAGGGCAATACCGCCCGCAAAAGAAACTGCACTCCCTATAATAATTGCAAGAATCATATAAAATATTGTCATTACGACAAATAATAGCATGGGCACCAAAAAAGCGCCAGGCAAGGGTGGGCTTCGCCTGGCGCCATTTTGGCCCTTTAACGCACCCCTGAGGGTATAGCGTGACCCACCTCACACATTCGGAGGTCCGCCGGTTAAAGGGATTAGTATGCACGCAATGTTTTTGAGTTAAAAAGTGGAGGGTAGAATACTTAGTAACGCATTGCGCACAACCTAACATAAGTTAGAATAGGGGGTATAAGGTGCGTTTGGTTATACTCGCAGTAACAACCAATCGTGTTCGATATTAGCACGAATTTGACAGTAAGTCAATACTTTCTGAAACATTTTGTATGAAAATCAATAGAATATCCCCAGATAAGCATAAGTTTCTACAGATTACCACTACTATTGCTAAAGTTCCAGAAAAGTTACATTTTATAGGAACCCTGCCTGAAACCCGTATTCCGTCCGTAGCAATCGTAGGTACGCGTAAACCGACCGCCTATGGCAAAGAGGTGGGTCATACTCTTGCTTTTGACCTCGCAAAACGGGGAGTGGCCGTTATCAGCGGGCTAGCGCTTGGTATTGATGCCATTGCGCACCGGGGTGCTCTTGAGGCGGGTGGCACCACAATTGCCGTGCTTGGCAACGGACTGCCCGACATTTACCCGGCCACCCATAAAGACCTTGCCCGTCAGATCACCGAAAGGGGAGGGGCAATCATTAGTGAATACGAACCCGGTGTCAGTGCCCGCCAATACCAATTTCTTGAGCGTAACCGCCTTGTCAGTGCGCTTTCTGATGCCATTATCATTGTAGAAGCCGCCGCCCGCAGCGGCACACTTAATATCGCCGGCCACGCACTTGAACAGGGCAGAGAGGTATTTGTGGTACCCGGCAATATCACCAGTCCGCTCTCGGCTGGCTGCAATAACCTCTTAAAACAGGGAGCTCACCCCGTTACCTGCGCAAGTGATGTTCTTGAAGTGATTGCACCGCATCTACTAAAGGCGCAGTCTATTCTTCCGCTTGGCAACACTCCACTAGAAAGCAGGCTTATTGAGCTTTTGCAATCAGGCGTTCGCAGTGGTGATCAACTTCAACAAGAATCGGGCGCCGCACCATCCGAATTTAACCAGACCCTCACCATGATGGAAATTACCGGCACTATTCGTAGCCTTGGCAGCAATCAATGGGCTCTTCGCTAGAACCTGAGCCTCAAAACCTCCAACTGCGGGTGACACTCGCTGGGGCAGCACCTGAAGGGAGGTTTTGAAACTCAGGTATTAGATATTTGACTTTATTTAATAAATATTGTATTATTTAAAGGCGATATTCTTCGCGTACGCTCCAAGAGAACGGACGAAACCATGACTCCAGAGGTTTCAGCAGCGCTGTTTCTCAGCGCGGCAGGATTTGCCTACGCTGTATCCCTGGTAACGGGACACAGCATCAAAAAGAGCGGCTACAACCGCGAACAAGTCATCGGGCGCGTTACGATGTGGGCAATATGCCTCGCAGGCGCCGGTGTTAGCGTTCCCACGTTGGCATGGAGCCAGGCGCAGCGGAACATGAGTAGTAACCTCTATCCGCCGCTGGTCGTCTTCATCGCGGCTGTCGTGCTCGTTGCGGGATCCAGCTGGTACATGCTCGCCAAGATACGGGGCCACCAGGCTCGTTGCAGGCGCGCTTCATTGTACTAGCGCTGAGGGCCCAAGTCAGTACACGCTTTACCTTTTTTGGAAAAGCCAGCGGTCGTTTCTCTAGAGACGGCCGCTTTTCCATAGGAAGAAGGCTTTTAGCATCACTTTATTTTATATAGCTATTGCATTATCCTAAAAGTTGCGTAGTATAGGGCACTAGTGCTTAACTAAAAAAGCACAAAAAGAAACGTGAGTATATATAACATGAGCAAGAATTTAGTTATCGTTGAGTCGCCTGCAAAGGCCAAAACTATCGGGAAATACCTTGATAAGAACTTTGTCGTAAAAAGTAGCGTCGGTCACATCCGTGGATTGCCAAGTAAAAATGGCAGCGTTGACGTTGCACACGATTTTGCACCAAAGTTCGAAATTAACGCCGATAAGAAAAAAACGATAGCAGAGCTTAAAAAGGCCGTCAAAGAAGCCGACACCGTCTGGCTCGCAAGCGACCAGGACCGCGAAGGAGAGGCGATTGCTTGGCATTTGGCCGAGGTATTAAAACTCGATCCAAAAACCACCAACCGTATTGTATTCCACGAAATTACCGCTGCAGCCTTTCACGAGGCCATGGCAAACCCTGGCCGTATTGATATGCCTCTGGTTGAAGCTCAACAGGCCCGTCAATCGCTCGACTACCTGGTAGGATTCGAACTCTCACCAGTGTTATGGCGCAAAGTCCGTCCGCAACTGTCTGCCGGCCGCGTGCAATCGGTTGCCGTACGCCTTATTGTCGAGCGCGAAGCCGAAATCGATGCCCACGAGCCCGAATCGACCTTTAAGCTTACCGCCGAATTTATTTTAAGCGATGGCACCAGTCTACCTGCCACCAGCGCTAAAAAGCACCAATCTATCGACAATGTTCGTACTATTTTGGAAGCATTCTCAAAAAGTGACTTCAAAATCGCCGATGTTACCAAAAAACCAGGCACCCGTAACCCCGGCGCACCGTTTATTACCAGTACCCTGCAGCAAGAAGCCAGCAGCAAGCTTGGGTTTAGCCCGCGCAACACCATGAGCCTGGCTCAGCGTCTGTACGAAGCAGGGCACATTACCTATATGCGTACCGACTCGGTCAATATTTCTACGCAGGCTCTTAGCGCCATGACTACCTTTATTAAAGAAAAATACGGCGAGCAGTATCACCAGTTCCGTACCTTCAAGTCAAAGTCGGCTAACGCGCAGGAAGCCCACGAGGCCATTCGCCCCACCGATGTACGAAAAGAATTTGCTGGCGATGATGAACAGCAAAAAAAGCTCTATAACCTTATTTGGCGCCGCGCACTGTCTACCCAAATGGCTGCCGCATCTCTTGAAAAAACTACAATTACCATCGCAGCCAGCCAAACAAAAGAACTTATGGAGGCCAAGGGCGAAATTGTTATATTTGACGGCTTTTTAAAAGTATACGGCCGTAGCGGCGATGACGTACTGCTGCCACAAGTACAGGTAAACGACCCCTGCAGCCTCAAAAGCGCCGAAGCGCTTGAAACCCTTTCCCGTGGCCCGGCCCGCTACACCGAGGCATCTCTGGTGAAAAAACTCGAAGAAATGGGAATCGGCCGGCCAAGCACCTACGCCAGCACTATTAATACTGTCCAGACCCGCGGCTACGTTGAACGCGGCGAACTCGAAGGCGTACCCCGTAAAATCCAAAAACTCGTACTCAAAGGGGGTACTATCGCCCAAACCGAAGAAGAAATTGCCTACGGAAAAGACACCAACAAGCTGTTTCCCACCGATACCGGCAAAGTAGTGACCGATTTTTTGGTCAAACACTTTAAAGAGGTAATGGATTACGATTTCACAAAATCCGTTGAAGACAGGCTCGATGAAATCGCTACCGGCAAAAAACACCGCATTGAGGTCCTTCACGACTTCTACACGCCATTTCATAAGCTGGTAGAGGCAAGTGCCGATATTTCCCGTGCCGAAGCCACCCAAACCCGCCATGTAGGGGACGATCCAAAATCCGGTCTGCCTATTTTTGCTCGCTTTGGCCGTTTTGGCCCCATGCTGCAAAAAGGCGAGCAGTCCGATGACCCCAAGCCCGAATTCGCCCCGCTTCCTACCGGGAGTAAAATCGAGACCGTTACGCTCGAACAAGCGCTTGAAATGTTCAAATTGCCACGCCTGGTGGGTAAAACCGAAGACGGCAAAGAAATAAAAGCAAACATTGGCCGGTTTGGCCCCTATATTGTTGTCGACAAGCTGTTTGTCAGCATCAAACCGCACGACCCGCACACCATTAGCCTCGAAGAAGCCCGCGAACTATACGTTGCCAAGGTAAAAGCCGAAGCCGAAAAGAACGTTGCCGATTTTGGCGATGGCATTAAAGTGTTAAACGGCCGTTTTGGTCCCTATATTACCGATGGCAAAAAGAACGCCAAAATCCCCAAAGATACCGAACCCACCTCTATAACTCACGACCAAGCCAAAGAGTTACTAGCTAAATCACCAGCCAAAAAAGCCCGCAAAACCTTCAAGCGTAAAGCTTCTTAATCTGAGCCTCAAAACCTCCAACTGCGGGTGACCCTTGGGGGCAGCACCCGAAGGGAGGTTTTGAGACTCAGGTTTCTTAAAATTGACACTTTATAGTATTTATGCTAATATAATATTAGCGATTCGTCACACGACTTGAGTCGGGATGGACAGTTTTTGTTCACCTTTACAGGACAGGAGCACTCACAATGCAAGAAAGCATTCAGGAGAGAAACGTCAGGCTCAACGGGGAACTCGAGAAGCTGAGGCAGCAGCTTGAAGCAACCCCCGAGAAGGCCTCAACGATCTTGAAGGGAATAACCGACATACTCATTGAGATGGGGGTTGTATCTAGCTAA
>DATHGD010000125.1:0-4535 GCA_035317765.1 Saccharimonadales bacterium (SeqCode)
CAAAAATCATCGGCGCGCTGCAGCCAAGTTTACAGCGAATACTTGCTGAAACGCGCAAGGTTATTCGTTACTACAACGAACGGCTTAACGATGACCGTAAAATCGAACAGGTACTTGTCGTTGGCGGCGGCAGTAACGTACCGGGAATTGGCGACTACTTTACCAACGAACTTGTTATGGCCGCGCGCGTAGCCAGCCCCTGGCAAAAGCTCGACTTTGGTAAACTGCCACAGCCAAGCAAGCAGTTTCGTCCGCGCTATATTACCGTTGCCGGTCTTGCCAGTGTCGGCCAAAAGGAGCTATGGTAATGATTAATTTACTCCCCCCCGAAGAAAAGCACCAGTTGCGCGCCGCCCGGATAAACCTGCTCCTGCTTCGTTATAACGTCTTCCTGCTCGGTGCAATTGCTTTTTTGGGTATCGCAACAGGAATAACCTACTTTTACCTCACAAGCGCCAAGGCAAATGCAGAGCAAACAATCAGTGAAAATAAAGTAAAGGTGAGCGCGTATTCAGCTACCGCTACTCAGGCAGAGGAGTTCAGGTCCAACCTTGCAACCGCCAAGCAAATCCTTGATCACGAGGTAACCTACAGCAAAGTCATTATCGGTATCGCTCAAATACTTCCAAGCGGTGTCATACTTACCGGTCTTAGCCTTGATGCCCAAACCTTCGGTACCGAAACTACCCTTACCGCCCAGGCAAAAAATTATGACCGAGCCCTGGCGTTAAAAGATGCCTTTCAGGCATCACCACTGTTCATGAACGTTCACTTCCAAAGCATCACTACAGCTGAAGCAAGTCCAGGTAACGGATACCCTGTTGCTATTAACCTCAACGTCACTATTAAAAAGGATGCGGCAAAATGAAAAAACACCCTCTTACCGCTTCTGGTCTTCGTATCATCTTTTTCATATCGCTATTTATCCTGACCCTCATTGGCTCTGCACTCTTCTGGTTTACCAACGAACGTCTTAAGGAGTTCGCCACCGATGTAAATCATACCGTTGTCGATGCCAGCGCCAGCCAGAGTAATATTCAAACGCTTCAAAAAGTCCAAAAAGAACTCGCCGATCAAAAAGACGTGGTCGATCGTGCCAGCAGTATTGTCGCCGAAAGTAAAAGCTATCAATATCAAAACCAAATTATTAACGACCTCAATGATTACGCGGCAAAATCAGGCATAGCCATTACAAACATCGATTTCTCCTCTGGTGCCGCACCGTCAGCCGCAACGATGCCCAAGTCGACAAGCCCAACCGCTCCCGTGGCTCCAGGTATTAACGGCGTAAAGTCTACCTCCGTCTCTATAACTCTGAAAAATCCTGTCGTCTACAACAATATGATTCGTTTCATTAAGTCGATCGAACAAAACCTGACTAAAATGCAGCTGTCAAAGGTCAGTTTGTCCAAAGACGCCACCGGTGGAGTGTCGAGCGAAGTATTAACACTTGAGGTCTACATCCGTTAGGAACACTACTTATGAAAAACAGCAGCATATCTCTTACATCAATCAAAAAAGCGTTCGTAAAGTTCCTTCAACGATTTCATGTTGTTTTATTTGTTATTGTTGTTGTCGGTGGTACTGCGATAGTAATATTTATTCTCAATGGCGTGATCATACGCTCAAGCGAAAGCGATGGTTACACCTCAAACACCAATAATACCAGTTTCGATAAAGCTACCATGAAGCGAATAGAGGAGCTCAAAACACGCGACCAAAATGACAACTCAGCCGTACTTCCCAGCGGGCGAACTAATCCTTTTGTTGAGTAGTACAAAGAAAACGTTTATACTAAAAGTATGCTAATCCCCGGATCTCGACTGATAGATGCGCCCGTTATGGGTTTACAGACAGGCGGCGAGCTAGCCCGCATAAGCCGCGCTATTATCGACCCGAGTACACTCAAAATCCTGGCCTACGAAATAACCGGTCCGCTTCTTGACGTTACCCCATCGCTGCTTCGTATTGCCGATGTCCGTGAATTTAGTGACATTGGCGTTATCGTTGACTCAAGCGATGAGTTTGTATCCCCGGACGATGTCATTAAACTGGGCGAAATCTACAAACTCCACTTCGAACTCGATGATATGCCGGTTATCGATGAGAAAAAACGAAAGCTAGGAAAGGTCGAGGACTACGTTATCGACACGGGTAGTTTTGTCGTTCAACAGCTTGCCGTGCGGCGTCCACTCCTCAAAAGCCTTAACGATACACAACTGCTTATTCACCGCACTCAAATTACAGAAATTAACGACAAAGCCATTATTGTCCATTCAGAAAGAAAGCCGGCAGAACCGGTCATGCAAGCAATGCGAGGTGCTTATGTTAATCCGTTTCGTAAAAGCGCCGGGCCACAAGCCGAACATCGTGACCAAAACTAGTCGTCAAATGTATCGCTGCTTAGTGCACTCTTAATATCATCATACGAGAACCCCTGCCGGGCCAGGTATTGCATAAATTTTTGCGTGTCGGGGTAGCGACTTTGTTTTTTAGCAATTATTTTCTGAAGTTCATTATCATCCGATCGCACCGAGTCGGCAATAATGCGCTCAATAATTGCCAGGTCGACTCCCTTTGCTCGTAGCTCAGCGGTGAGCTTGCGTTTACTTACCCCTTTTGTGACACTACGGTTCTCTACCCAATGTTGCGTAAATTTTTCATCATCAATATAGCCCCGTTCCACCAACCGGCTAAATACCCGTGCTGTAATCTCTGGTGCTACGCCTTTTTTCACCTCGCCCGTCTTTGTCCTCGAATCGCGCGTTTTACGGTATAAATAATCACGCATTTCCTTTGCGCTGTGCGGCCGCATAAGGCAATATTCAAGCGCGCGGGCATATACCTTGCCAAACTGACTTTCCGTTTCAAGCTCAATCAATTCTTCTTCAGTGTATTCATTGCCTACTTTTATCGAAAGATCCGCATACTGAAAAATATCCAGACTGAACCGGTACTTACCGTCAACCATCACATTAATACGGTTTTTGTCTTTTTGCTGGGCAGTAATACCAGTAATTATCATAATCTTAGTATAAACTCATTACGAGTTATAGTTTTAATAACCTGGGGGTCGCGTGTAGACGACCCAAACAGGTTAGAGCGGCTGGCGGCAAAGATAAAGTAGAGAACGCGCGTGCCTCAGGGCAATCCCCTACTCAAATCTCGCTACGGCTACGCTTCTTGTTCGTGCTCAGCTACTTTTTCGCGTACCTTCTGTTCAATTTCAGCGAGCACTTCAGGATTTTCTTTCAAATACTTCTTGGTTGCTTCGCGGCCCTGGCCAATTTTAGCCTCTTTATAGTCAAACCAAGCCCCGGCTTTTCCCACAATTGCATGCTGCACAGCAAGATCCAGTACGTCACCTGTTTTAGAAATACCTTCATTGTACATAATGTCGAATTCGGCAATTCTAAATGGCGGAGCCACCTTGTTTTTAACCACTTTCACCTTGGTGCGGTTACCCTTAATTTCTTCGCCATCTTTAATTTGGCCGGTTCGGCGAATATCGATACGTACTGAAGCATAAAACTTCAATGCGTTACCACCGGTAGTCGTTTCGGGGTTACCAAACATCACACCAATCTTCATACGAATCTGGTTAATGAAGATGACGGTTGTCTTACTTCGGTTAATAATACCCGTAAGCTTACGCAGTGCCTGGCTCATCAAGCGTGCCTGAAGACCCATGTGGCTATCGCCCATTTCGCCGTCAATTTCAGCCTGTGGTACCAATGCCGCTACCGAGTCAACAACAACAAGGTCAACTGCGTTAGAGCGTACCAGCGTCTCAGCGATTTCAAGTGCCTGTTCGCCGTTGTCCGGCTGCGATACAAGCAAGTTGTTAGTATCAACGCCTAGACGCTTCGCATACGCCGGGTCAAGCGCGTGTTCGGCGTCAATAAACGCCGCTGTGCCGCCCATTCGTTGTACTTCAGCAATCGCATGAAGTGTCAGCGTTGTCTTACCACTTGATTCCGGACCATAAATTTCAATAATTCGGCCTTTTGGATAGCCGCCGCCAAGTGCCAGGTCAACGCTGAGTGAGCCCGATGATATCAATTCAACGTCTACTTTATGCGCATCGCCAAGTTTCATGATCGATCCGTCACCAAATTGCTTGGTAATTTGATCCATCGCAAGCCCAAGGGCCTTTAATTTGCCTTCGTTATTAGTAGCTTTTTCAGCCATTTCTGGTTTTTCAGTCTTTTTAGCCATAAATTCCCTCTCTTTATCTCTTTCTATTATACGTGGCAAGCGCATAATTTGCTATAATAGAGGAAATGAAACGATCTCAAGGATTTACCGTCATAGAAATTATCGTAGCAATCGTGTTTGTTGGTACAGCTGCACTGTTGTTACTAATACAACGAAATAACCTTATTGGTACACAAAACGATAATCAGCGAAAAACCGCTATTAACGCCATGTACTACAACCTCGAAGAAGTATTCTACGAAAAAAATGGCTATTACCCCTCAAAAATAGACAGTAAAACCCTGCGCGCCATGGACCCTGCCCTGTTCATCGATCCA